>JAHQVR010000067.1 GCA_019634245.1 Gammaproteobacteria bacterium | reverse complement strand
GCAGAGCTTGAAGCAGAAGCAGAGCTTGAAGCAGAAGCAGAGCTTGAAGCAGAAGCAGCAATCGATACTTCAGACCCGGCAATTGCAGAAGACACTGTAGCTGTATTGGCTGGTTCAATTGCAACCCAAGTTAATTTTGAAGTGGATAATAAACTGGATCTGTTTCATTCCACGATGAATCAACGCTTAAGTCAGCTTGAAGTCAATCTATGGGGTGAAAAAGATCCTGTAAAAAGTAAGCATCTACAGGTGCTGCTACAGATCGGATTGGGTGCTGAACTGGCCGTAACATTGGTTAACAGAGTAGACGCATCCGCTACATTTGAAGAAGCATTACGTTTATCACTTGCCGATTTAGCAAACACGATACCGATTGCGGCAGACTCTACTTTGACACACGATGGAGTGACATTTGTTGGTGGCCCAAGTGGTTCGGGTAAAACCACAACCTTATTAAAGCTGGCAGCTCATAAAGTCGCATTGTCTGGGACTCACAGTGTTGTCATCATTTGCGCGGACACCGCTCGCATCGGGGTTTTTGAGTCGCTTGCTGCTTACGGCAACTCTCTGGGTGTGCCGGTAGTGTGCGCCAATACAAAACAAGAGTTACAAGAGCTGTTGTCTTTCTATGCCAATAAAGAGTTGGTATTGGTAGATCAATCGTGCGATACAGATTTTATTGATGTCAATATTCCAGATAGTAATCCCACTGATCTCAACGCTAGATCAGCGAGGCACTTGTTAGTCATTCCGGCTACGATGCAATCAACTGTTGCCGATGGGGTTGTGTCGGCATTTAAAAACGTGACATCTGCTCGCTGTGTAATAACTAATCTGGACCAACCGTGTCGTGTTGGGGAATTGTTCACGTCGATTATTCGTAATAATTTACGAGTGGCTTACTGGTCCGACTGCAGTGATATACACATGCCATTAAACAAGGCATCAGCCCGAACACTGGTAGCGACTGCCATGGCGATGGCGAAGCGATTACCTACGACCCAAGATGAACGATATTTTATGGATTTAATACATCCCAGATTCAGTGCGTCGGTTGTACCTATGCTTCGTTCAAATCTGTAATTGCTACGGGAACTTGACTTAGAAAATGGATATCGCAACCATAATAGGTTTGTTTGGTGGTATCGGAGTTATCGTTGCTGCGATAGTACTTGGCGGTAGTGTTGGTGTTTTCATCAATGTGCCAAGTTTAGTCGTTGTGATCGGCGGCACGTTTATGGTGACGCTCCTACAGATTTCTTTAGCCCAGTTTTTTGGATCCTTTAAAGTCGGGCTGACCGCATTTATGCATAAGTCCACTAAGCCTGAATCCCTTATAGAAGAAGCCATTGAGCTCGCTGATGTGGCCAGAAAAGAGGGTATTCTTGCACTTGAAAGTAAAGAGATAAATGATCCGTTTTTAAACGATGGCATTAAACTTTGCATTGACGGGCATTCCTTAGAAATTGTTCAAAAAATGTTGTCTCGGGATATTAATCTTGCATTAGAGCGACACACCATCGGCATTACGATGTTCAAATCGATCGCAGTTGCAGCGCCTGCAATGGGCATGATAGGAACGCTAATTGGTTTGGTACAAATGCTTGCCAATATGGATGATCCAAAGTCCATCGGACCTGCTATGGCGGTCGCTTTGTTAACAACACTTTATGGTGCAATCATCGCAAATGCGGTTGCTGGACCCATTGCAGCAAAGCTTATGTCAATAAGAAACGCTGAAAGATTAAACAAACAGCTTATTCTCGAGTCGATTTCCGGCATTCAAGAAGGTATTAATCCTCGAGTACTGCAACAGCTGCTAACCACTTATCTGCCTGGAAATCGGCGGGAAGCGGTCTTGTCCGGAAAATCTAAAGGCGACTAACGCTTGTGAGTATGGATGATCCTCCAGAGGAAGAAGCGGAAGAAGGGGCGCCTGAGTGGCTGGCAACTTTTGCCGACCTAATGTCATTACTCATGTGCTTTTTCGTATTGCTGCTGTCATTTTCCGAGATGGATCTGCAAAAGTATAAACAAGTTGCAGGTTCGATGAATGATGCGTTTGGTATCCAGCGAGATATCCCGGCAGACGAAATTCCTAAAGGTGTATCGATTATTGCGCAGGAATATTCTCCGGGAAAGCCTGACCCAACGATCATGGAAGTCATTAAGCAACAAACGACACAAGAGTCGAGTAATTACCTTCAGACCAATCAACAAATCAGTGTTGAGGTATCAGACTTGTTAGAAAAAGCAAGAGGTGAATTGTCAGAGGAGATTGACAAAAAAATATTGGAAGTGCTTGCATATAACAATGGCGTGATGATTCGCATTCAGGAACAGAACTCGTTTGCGTCGGGTAGTGCTGATATTGATTCAGATTTTGAGAAAGTATTGGATAAGATTATTACCTTATTGAATAAAGTCGATGGAGAAATTATTGTTGCAGGCCATTCGGATAATGTGCCTATTTCGACAGCCAGGTTTCCGTCAAACTGGGTATTGTCATCAGCCAGAGCTTCATCCGTTGTTCACTATCTCTACATTAAAGATTTACAAAACACGGATCGGCTTGAGTTACGCGCACATGCGGATACGCAGCCGGTAGTCGAAAACGATACGCGAGCGAACCAAGCTAAAAACCGGCGAATAGAAATTAATATTGTTGTTAACGAAGCCGAGCAACACAGAAACAAAGATGTTTTAACTGACTACGTAAACCCTGACAATGCCGATGATCTTGTTGAGGGTGGCGAAACTGAATAAGTATTGTGGTTGATGCAGGAGAAGAGCAATGAACGCAGAAGAAAATAAACGAGGCTATTTCCGGGTAGACGACGAAGTATTCCTGCAGGTGAACAAAGTACCTTCTGACGAAGTAGTGAATATGGATATCTATTTCGAGAAATATCGCCAATCGACTTTGATCACTGGAAGATTTCATCAGCAACGAACCGCTATGGCGCCAGTGTTAGCAGAAATCAATGCTCGTGATGCCGGGGTTGCTCAATATTTCTCAATGCTAAGCGATCAAATTGATTTATTGGCGGACAAACTGATTTCAGAATCCATATTCGCGGCGAATGAGCCTTTGCAGGCAGTTAATATGTCAGCGGAAGGTATGCGTTTTCAAACCACGACCGAATACCAATTAGGCGATCAGTTGCAGATGATATTCGCGCTGTTTCCCGGCGGTGATTATATTCCGGTGATAGCGGAGGTGGTTAGGGTGGATAGTGATCCGGAAAGCAAACAAAATTCAGTGTCTGTAGATTACTCAAATATCCATGAGGACGATAAAGAACTGCTTATTCATCATATTCTTTTTCTTCAAAGACAACAGCTACAGAAAAAACGATTAGATACCGGCAATCCCTAATTCCCTAACTAAGAGTCTAATGGCAGATAAATTTGCTTTGCGATTGCAATAAAACCTGTGGAACGCCAGTAACCAGCAACAACAGTTGGAATTAAAGTCACTGCGTCACCTAGTCCGTCGACGTCGCTTATCCAGTGGTTTGGCAGATTGTAGAAAGAATGATCTTGGGCCAGTTTTCCATCCTGATCAAGTGACAAATGCACTTCTCCAGTTTTGGTATCCCTGAAGGCAGGGAATAAACCTTCCATAACCGGTTTTAGATCACTAATTACCGAAGTAGAAGATTGCCCTGATCTATGCTGCGTCTTATGTTCTGTGTTTTGAAGCATCGCTGATATTATCCAATGCCAGTAGACAAGGTTTGTTTATAACTTGTTTGAGCAGCTAACTGGGCGTTTCGGCGCATTTGCTTTTCAATGACGTTTTTGCGCTCTTTGCTGGCGATTTCCTGAATTTTTTTATCGAGATCTAAAATCGTTTTAATGAGCGTCTCGCGGGCTTTCACAGTAGCGGAATCTGCAGTGTTAGTATTCTCGTTGTGTTTAGCCGTCTTGGTTTGCAACGACGAACTCTTTAGAATTTTAAGCCGCGCATTGTCGCAGTCTAACACCGCTTTCCAATCACTGGTTTCAGCAAATGCCAGCATTTCGAAGCTAACCGCTTTTAGCTGCTTAAGTGATGGTAAATCTAATGTGTCGTGCTGATTCAAGATCAGATTCCATTAGGACCAATTGACGACCAGGCGTCTTGCAAGTCCGTTAAGATGTCTTTACAAACATGCAGATTAGCCGAGCTATCGTTCTTTCTGAACAGCTGCAGTTGTTCTACAATAAACGCGTATAAGGCGAATAGATTACCGGCTATCTCATCTGTTGAAGGCTCGTGCAGTGCAGCCTGGAGCTCGTTAATAATCGCAATGCCTTTATTGGTATGGTGCTGTGTTAATTGGCTATCCTGCGAATCATTATCGATCAGTGCCGATATAGCATCAATTGCACCTTGGTAAAGTTGGGCAATTAAACTGTGAGGTGTACTTCCCTCGGATATACCGGCACGTTTTACAGACCGATAAGCATTCGTTGCAACACTAGTATTCATGGCTTATTAATTACTTAGTTGATCGACTAAATAGCTGCTGGTCGATTGCAGTTGGGAAACTAATTGGTCCATTACCGTAAACTGGCGTCTGTACCGTTCTTCAGTATTTTCAAGCCTGTATTCCATTTGTTCAATTCGACTATCCAGTGTTCCTTGTCGATTCTCAATACCTTGTTCTCTTCCAGCGATGACACCGTCGATGCTGGTAAATCTATCTAAGGCATCTTCAATTTTTGCCGAAAATCCTGTTTGACTGGCAATGAAAGCCTCAATAAAGCTCTCCATACCACCAGCTTGTGCACTGGTCAAACGTGTTTCATCAATACTCAGTACACCAAATCGATCAAACGTAAAACCCATTGACAGCGGGCTGATTGTTTTACCATTGGGTAGGTTTATATCTTGAATGAAAATATTTCTGATCGCGGTTTCGACGCTTCTGGGTAGTTGGTCTCCCTGAAGCTCACCTGAAGATAAGCTGTCTAACCCGGAGCGTAGCGAATTGTAGTTTGTCACGAATGTATCAAGTGATTCGCGCAAACTGACTGTGTCTCGTTCCGTTTGAATATCAGACTTGCCAATGCCTTTTAACTCTAATGTAACACCTTCAATCACGTCGGTTACAGAATTAGAAGAGTTTGTGACGGCGAATCCATCTACGATTAATTCGGCGTCAAGTGCCGGCGTGATTTCTGTTAGCTCAGCAGCCATTGAGCTGGAGCCACCAATAGTAATCGCATTCGCAGTACCACCTTCTCTGGCATTTAATACTAGGCGACTGCCTCCATCGACATTTAATATACTCGCCGATACAGAGCTATTGTCTACGGAGTCGTTTATAGCATCGCGCAGACCAATTAACGTATTGTTACTACCATCGATAGTAATATCAAAGTTGTTTTCACCGGACGAAAATGACATCGAACCAGTGCCCACCGATGCGTCGATTGAATTATATAATCCAGACGCCACCCGATGATTTTGTGCCAGACTCAATACTTCTACAGAATGGAATTCTGCTGAAGATCCACCCGTGGCGGTGGCTGTCATCACAGCTTCGTCAGAGCTGCTCGCTTTAAACGGTCCGAACTTAGTACCGTCTCCCAATACACGGGCCGAGCTTGCAAGCTCATTAATGCTGCTTTTGACGCGGCCCATTGCGCTGAGCTCTACGTCCAGCCTGCTTTTTCTTGTATTAAGCGCCTCGATCGGTTGCCGTTCTATTTCCATCAAACTCGTTACGATGGATTCAACGTCGATCCCGGAGCCTATACCTGCTGCAGTAATCATAGACTAACCTCACACATGTAAGAACAACCTCGGGACTAATGTCCCGAGGGTATCTCTTGCTTGTTTGCTAAACTCGATTAACCGAGCAGTTGCAATACACTTTGTGGAGCAGAGTTAGCTTGTGACACCATTGCGTTACCAGCCTGCTGTAGGATTTGTGCGCGCGTCATTGCTGCAGTTTCTACTGCAAAATCAGCATCCATGATACGACCGCGAGCTGCCGCCTGATTTTCCATACCAACCGTTAGGTTGTTAATTGCACTGTCGAATCGACTTTGTACCGCACCATAGGCAGCACGTTGGGTTGTCATCACATCCAGCGCAGTATCAATGGCATCCATGGCCGTGGAGGCATTGGTTGCATCGGTGATATCGCCACCAACTGAGGCTACTGCTGTTGTAACAATATCCAGAGTCTCACCGGAGTTTGCACCAACCTGGAACGTGAATGTTCCCGCTTCGGCACCCAGAATAGCGTTGCCGTTGAACGCGGTTACCGTACCGATTCTGGCGATTTCCGCATCCAGTGCTTGATATTCAGCATCGAGGTTTGCACGATCGGATGCACTGTTAGTACCGTTTGCAGACTGAACAGCCAGTTCACGCATACGTTGCATCATATTACTGACTTCTTGCAAGCCGCCTTCAGCAGTTTGTGCTAATGAAATACCATCGTTTGCGTTTCGTATTGCGACGTTCATACCGCGAACCTGGGTATTCATCCGTTCTGCGATTGCCAAACCAGCAGCATCGTCTCGAGCACTATTAACGCGAAGTCCAGAAGATAATCGTTGCATAGATGCAGCCAACGATGTTTGCGAATTGTTCAGATTTCTCTGAGCAGTTAAAGACATTACATTTGTATTTATTGTTTGTGCCATTTCTCTCTATTCCTAATAAGGTTCCGTATGATCGAAGCATGGAGCACCTTTTCCTAAGAATAGCTTTACCGAACGACTATCGCCCATGCCTACTATTTAGCGAACCGTTACTTGAAAACCTTAGT
>JAHQVR010000066.1 GCA_019634245.1 Gammaproteobacteria bacterium | reverse complement strand
TGATAAGACAATAGTGTTCTGATCCGTCACCCGATAAGCTGGGCCACCGCTATCTCCAAAACAAGCGCCTTTTCCACCTTCTGGTACACCGACGCACACTTGTGTGCCGTCCAGACTATCTGCATAAACCGGATACAAGCTGCCGCAAACGTCTCCTGGTGTTAGTTCCACATATACCCCTTGAAGGGTTGTTGCATAGGCAGTGGGGTTGCCTTCGGCATCAATCGAAATGGTTCCCCACCCTGCGATGAACGCATCATCTTGCAATTGTGGTGTACGAGTATCCATGGCGATGGCCGGTTGAGTTGCTCGCTGCGCCAACTCGAGTAAGGCAATATCGTTTTTTGTGGTACGACGACTCCATTCTTCGTGTTGAATAATTCGTTGCACGGGCACTGGATCGGCCACAGGATTGCGCAAATCAGTGGTACCCATCAACACAAGAATATCTTGCGCTGTGCTGGGAACGCCGTCGGGTGATTCCACACAATGAGCTGCGGTTAGCACCCAACGATCTCCGATGATGGTTCCTCCACAAAATTGGCTTTGGAATAAGCTTGCGGAAGCGTCTAGAATGTTGGCATCGATTAATGCCACTGTGGAGGGAACTTCCTCGATATTGACATCGAACCCACCGATAATGCGTGTGTCATTGGCCCGGGCGTTACCGAAGCTGCAGATGATTGCACCTGCCAGCCCAATGGCCAGATAAGATGGTTTTGTAAAAGACTTGATGTTCATTGATCACTCCGACTCTCTGCTGTAGGGGGGCGGCCACTTGTCTGGGTATCGATTGCCGCGCCATTATCAGAAGCAACGAACCGGCTGTGGAAATTTGACAAAGAAACTTGTTGGGCGTTCCGAAAACAACAGGGTGTCATCAAACTCGAATCAGTGATACCACTAGAATCACGAAATTGACAGGCTTACTATGAACCAGGGCACTTAATTCCGAGCGAGGGACTCCACGACCCGAAATCCTGTCATGGCGGCTCGGCTAGCCTGGATACCTCGGCTACGTGATGAGGCTCGCAAGGCGCTGGATGCGCCATCCCAGGCGCCCCCCCTTAAGACCTTTTTATCGCTCTCGCCATCGGCGTATGCTCCGCCATCGGTGGGATGGGCTTTGAGCGTTTCCGCCCAATTATCAACCACCCACTCCCACACATTGCCATGCATATCAAACAACCCAAACGGATTCGGTCGGTAAGTGGCAACAGGTGCACTAAACCATTGTCCGTCACTACATTTCATACGGCTACTCCATTTGGAGCCCGCCGGTGATACCGTTCGGTCAGCACCATTGGCATAGCTGCAGGTATCAGAGACGCTATTGCCGAAACTAAACATGGACTGGGTACCCCCACGTGCAGCGTATTCCCACTCCGCTTCAGTGGGTAATCGATAGGCTTTACCAGAGGTTCGCGACAGCCACTTGGCGTAGGCTCGAGCATCATTCCAACTCACACAGGTCACTGGAAATTCATCGGTTTGTGGGTAGCCTGGATCTCGCCAGTTGTGCTCTGTGCTCCATTGCCAGGTGCCGTTTGATCGGCTAATACCTTTTCGCTCTGTCCAGATGTAACAGCCCTTAAAACCACCGGCGTTTTGCTCGGCGTCGGTTTTATAGTTCGTAGCAGAGACAAACTTTTTGAACTGGCCAACGGTGATTTCTGTGGTAGATATTCGAAAGGTTGCGACATTCACATCCCGACTAGGCTTTTCAGATTGTTTGCAACGCGAATCCCCTTCGCTGCAGCCCATTCTATAAACATCGCCAGACACCGTTACAAAACGAGGTTTATCAGCACTCGGTGTTTTATCAGATTCCATAAACACCTGAAGGTATTCCGTGTCTGCATTGAACACTATGGTTTGACGCCAAGGTTTGTATCCCGGGTGCGTGACATAAACGTCATAGCGTTTACCGTAATCGAGTTGAATGCCAGGAAAGTATTTGTCTACGATGTTCATGATGCGAACCCGAGCCTCACTGGGTTGCGCATCAACATAAAATTTACCGCGAGTTTCTACCTCTCCGGGCGACGGACGCGGATCTTGCACTGCTGTTTGATCACCCGATTCCACCATAGCCAGTACATTCGTGTCTTCATGGGTGTCGCTTGTGGTTAGAGACCCGAGGTCTTTGGTGTCTAAAGAGGGCTGACTCGTCAGCCGGGCCATACGACTTTCGGCTAACGTCGAAAATTGGCCTTCTGGGAAGGCCTGCAAGTAGGCCAGATAGTCTTCTGATGTGTTGCCTTTTTCGGCCGATTGCCAGAAGAGAACCTCTACATCAGCAGCCTGAAATTTCGAAGTGCTCGATGATTTATTTTCTTGTGGATTCAAGTAGTAGTCGGTCAGCAGCGAACTGCTGGCCCATGGCACCTGGCGCCCCTCGGTTTGCTTAACGACCGCAGCGCGAGTCTTACGCACTGTTTGCGTAAGCGTCAAATTGGGCTCTTGAAGGAACTTCAGCAAATGACTGGTGAATGTGCCGTTCCGACCCTCGCCATCTTCAGCCACTTTACCCGGTGCTGTCGAGTACACCACCAGCGAACCTACCGGGGCTTCCACGCGTGCCAATCCCCTGGAGGCAGTTCGCGTATCGCTTGGAAAGGGATTGTTACGGCAGGCATCGAGAATCAACACATTAAGTGAATTGCCTGCCGATTCCATTTTAGCCAGCACACTGCCCACATCTACCGATTCGTAAGGGATTTCATCGGCTTCCTCAACCGGTGCATCCACTGGGATCAGGAAATTACGGTTGTCCACTTGTACACCGTGGCCAGCGTAGTAAAAAAGCCCAACACCTTTGTCCTGTTTGAGTCGCTTGCCAAAGGTGCGAATCGCTCGACCCATCGAGCGACGATCCGCGTTGGTTTCTAAAATCACATCAAACCCAAGACCCTCAAGCGTGGACGCCATGTCTTGAGCATCATTGATAGGGTTGACTAACGGCGCGTTGGTGTAGTCGCTGTTACCGATCACCAACGCCAAGCGCTTTTCTTCCGCCCAAGCGGTATTTGTTGCGATTAGCAACAAAAGCAGTAATCCCTGTGCGGTTTGAATAATTTTGCCCATCTGCCCACTCATCCTATGGCCAAAAATGATAGCGCTGGCTGAACTAAGACTGCAACTCTCTTTATGAGGCCGCAGGAGTTTGCAGCGCACATTCTTGCAGGTCTGCAGGGTTATTCACACTTAATCAGGCCTTGCAAGCTCTAATCTCATTTACGCACCCGCCCCAGCTTTTTAACACCCAGATCACACAAAAGTCGCTTAATCTTGATGTTGCAGCAAGCGTTAGCACTGTCAAGACTTCGGCGTCTCCACGCCATCACCGTGCACGGGTCGCACCCGACCGGGTCGGACCTAATGGGGTCGGACCGCACAGGGTCGGACCTGACCGGGTCGCACCTAACAGGGTCGGACCTGACCCATTCGTATCAGCCCAATGGCCAGTGAAATACCCCACGCGTTTAACAATACGGTAATAAAGTACAAGCCACGGTAACGGCAGGATTTAGCCACCGAGCGAAATCAGGTAATCTAGCTAGACCGAAGACTAGGTCTTTAGATTGATTAATGTGCTTAACAGCACATTTGCATTTGGATGCCGTTCCAAGGTAAACCGTTGCAACAAGCACACGCAGGAAGAGGAAGCGAGGCTTTGACCACATTTAAATGTTTGATAACGGCTCTTAGTGTTCTTTTAATAACCGGCTGTTTGGAATCGGAAACCGATAGCCAGGTTGTGGTGGCAGGGATTTCTGGAAACCCTCCCACAGGTGAGCTCGCAGTTGCGCTGCGAAACGGCAATTCCAAAAGTGACTACTCCGATTTTTGGCATTGCGGCCCCCCGGACACCGTCGGGTCCTACGATATTATGTTTGGTGCTGATGCTAGTGGCCTATTCAAGTTTTTTAACGACCAGTTACACGAAATAACTTGGGATGTACAAAACGGAGAAATCCTGTTCGCGTTAGATGAATTTGCTGCGCTAACTTCCTACAAAAACATTCAGTTCGACGGTGCACATCAGTTCTCCGCCGAGTTCTTTATTGACAACCAGCTGGCAGAAATCTCTACCTGTAGAAGGACCGATCTCAACAACAATTTGATTGAAGATGATTCAATTTTAACGGCCAGTTTTAGCAATGGCGCAAGTGCCACAGATTTTGATGACGTGTGGCAATGCGATACATCGAGCGGCATAAGAATCGGACTTTTGTTATTTGATGACGGCACTGGAGGCTTCGCAGATTCTACCGAACAGAATAACGCTGTAGAGATCGAAAGCTGGACTCAAACCGCGCAAACTGTCCAGATGCAATTTGAGGACGGTCAGCCAGGGTCTATAGTTGACGCAACATTTCAAGATAATAATAACTTCACGGCAACCGCGATGACTCGGGGCACTGGATCCTACGGGTTCAGCACCTGCCGCCGTTTGGACCTAGACGGTAATCCGATACAAGCTCGGCCGCAGCAGCTCGATCGAACGTTGAATTCAACCCTAGTGTCAACGCTACTAAACGCTGTTTCTTTCTAGTACTTGAGTAACTTGGATTTACGAAGGCTTTTTGGGCCTACGGCTCATTACGGCTAAAACAACAAGGAATTGAAATGATTAAAGTACTGATGTTCTCTTTAGCGATGTCTACTCTGGCGTTAGCAGGCTGCACTGATTCAGGTGGCAGTGGCGGAGATGGTGACGTATCACCTGAGCAGAACAGTACCGGTGGCCTGGGCACAACTGGAACTGGCACGACCACCGGCTCTACAACAGGCACAACTGGAACTGGCACGACCACCACCGGTTCTACTACAGGTACAACCGGAACGGGTACAACCACGACTGGCTCAACTACGGGTACGACAGGTTCTGGCACCACCACTGGCTCGACCGGTTCCACCACTGGGCCCATCGATGATGGCAGTGAAACGCTGGCTAGCAACATCAGCAATGGCGCAACGCTCAGCAACTTGAGCAATTACTGGAGCTGTCGAATACCTTTAACCAATGGCGATCCTGACATCACTTATTCAGTTGCCTACGCTGACGACTCAACCGGCACTTACTCTGATAGCAACAATGAAGGTGTCAGTGTTAGCTGGTCTGTATCGAATGCCGTAGTGTCCTTCTTACTTGGTGGTTCATCCACTGTGTACGCACATCACAATGTTCGGTTCAACACCACTGGAGACGAATTCACTAGCGATTTCTATGTCGATGGTTCCAACACTGCAACCCATATCTGCAATCGTACTGCATTTAACAATGATAGTAATGAGCTCACATCGTCTCAATTTGTCAATGGATCCCAAGAAGCTTGGAGTTGTACCGCAGGGACATTCCGTATGGCTTTTGTGCTGGTCGGTAACGGCACTGGCGCTTACGTTGATTCTGTGATCGAGGATGCTGTCGAAATCAATACATGGAGTGTTAGCGGTTCAGACATGACCATGAATTTAGCCAATAACTCAACCGGTGTTCTACAGCAAAATCGATTTTCGACTGTCAATGCATTCAACGCAGATAACTACCTCATTGAAGGCGTCGACATTGGCGCAACAAATTGCTTACGCGTCGATGCTCAAGGGAATCCCGTGGGTACATCCGGTCGCCTCGCGAAGGACCCGACTCTGCAACAAATGCTGAACTATTTGAACCAATAAGAGCTTTGTGGGAACGCACGATTACAAGCTTTTGACACCCTTGACGTGGTGAGCACATCCTCTAGTGTGTCAAAAGTCTAAAACGCGTGCGTTATGAGAAGTACTCAGTACACTAGATAACCCTGCTAGCCCTGGAGAACATTTAATGAACACCGTGTCACTTAAGCGATTTCTTTTCGCCATGGGTATAGTCGCCGCGTGTACGCCTGCTTTTGCGCAGGATGTGTTTGAAACGGGCTCTACCACCCGCAGCTACAATTTTATCGATATTAGACAGGGTGTTAAAAATGATGCAGATAAAACACTTTGGCTAACGTTTCAATACGATTTGCGCGATAACTTCTCGTTTATCGCTGAGTATCTAGCAGCCGAAGATTCCGCAGAAGGCTTTTTGGAAGGCCAAGCCACCACACTCTCTTCCGACACAACCGCTTACACAATAGGAGCGAGCTACCGAAATCGGCTGCCCCGTACCGAATCCACCGATTGGGTTGTCTGGTTACTGTACGGTCAACTGGATAGGGATTTGGATGTTGATAGAGGTGAACAATTTCCGATATTGGTGTTTGGTCAAAAGATAGATGTTGTCGAGCTTTACCTGGGCATAAGACACTCTTTGCATCCTCGCGTCGAAATAGATTTCGGTCATCGGTCCTCCTGGAGTGAAGAATTAGATGATAATACCCTCCAGGGTAACGGTAAGCTTGATCGTTACGATGCGCTTGAAGCGCAACTCGTGTTTCAGGCGACTGATCAGATAGGTGTCTCATTAGTCGGAAAAAATCTCAACGAATCGCACCCGTTATACGGTGCTGGTATTCGCTATTCCTGGTAGGGATTTCAGATGTCATTCTCCAAACCAAGGGTGGCTGTACCGACTGCGTTAGCATTCGTCGCTATTCTGCTTTTGTTGAGTGCTTGCGTGGAAAGCAACACCTCGACGCAAGTAGTTGTACCGACACTGGTTGACGAAAATCCACCTACTGGAGAATTGGCGCTAGCACTCATCAACGGACCATCAAACCAAAGTTTTAGTAGCTTTTGGCGGTGCCTGGACGATGGTCAGGGCGAGTTCATTGACTTGGTATTTGGGCAAGACGGTACCGGGATTTTTCGGATCGCCGGCGAAGATCAAGTGCTATTGAAATGGGGTATCGTGGCGAGCACTCAAGAGGTGATTTTTTTTATTGAAGACTCTCCAGCCGCTCTTTGGTTTTCTGACGTTACGTTCTTATCCAATGCCGAGTTTTTTGGGAATCTGTTTATCAATATGGAAAACCTAGGACAAGCCAATTGTGTCCGATACGATTTAAACAATTCTACAGGGTAGCTCTACAGGTTGACTGATTCCTTCTAAACCCCATCGAACAACCTAAAACACTGCCCTAACTCACCTAGCTTAAATCTCTTCCCCAACCCGAACGACCTGAAAATTCGGTTAAAGCCGAACGGAATATAGCTCTGCAACGACCCATACTACACTGCGTGTTCGGTCTCAATAACAAGTGCAACCAGACGCAGAGCTCCACTAATATCGATTAAATAAAGCTATTTATTCTTCGTTTGTTAAGAAATTATTTTCAGTTCGTTACCCCCACTGAACCGATGTAATTCAGGGCGCAACCGCCCACCAATCAGGCAACGATACGGAGCAGTAACGATGAAATACCAAGCACTCACAGCAGCACTATGTCTAACGGCACTGGTCGGATGCACCGAAGGCGGCACCAGTGGTGGCAATGTCCAACCCGAAACCACTACTGGCGCCGGCTCCACCACCGGTAATCAATTACCTCCTGGACCAAGCACCACAGGCGGCGGTACTACTGGGAGCGGTACCACAGGCGGCGGTACTACTGGGAGCGGTACCACGGGCGGTGGAACGACGGGCGGCGGCACCACGGGAAGCGGAACGACGGGCGGTGGTAACACAGGCACTCTAGCGGGCAATATGTCCAACGGTGCAAATGGTAATAGTCTCAATGACTATTGGCGCTGCGGAGAGTCTAACCGGTCAGAATCCACCAACGAGTACTACGTCATGCTGTTTTTGGATGATGGCAGTGGCGCTTATCTGGATTCAGAAAACGAGCTTCCGTTTACTTGGAACACCGCCGGGTCGACAGTTCAATTCGTGTTAAACGGTGATCGCCGTACATTCGAATACACCAGCGTCGATTTTTATACCGAAAACAACTTCAGCTCGGGCTTTGAGGTCGATGGTGAGTTCATCGAAAACAATCGCTGTGA
>JAHQVR010000065.1 GCA_019634245.1 Gammaproteobacteria bacterium | reverse complement strand
TGAAACCGCGCCACCGAAGAACGCACCCTTATTTAAACCAACCAAAAACCCTATGGCAGTTAACGGTGTCATGTAGTAGGTAATCGGTATAAAAAGAGCAATAGCCATTGGTCCATTTATGCCAGGGATAGCACCGATCAACACCCCAACTGCCACACCAAACACCACGAACAACAAACTGCCGAGTGAAACAGAATCCAACAATCCAGCAACAATGAGTTCCATGGTTGGTTAGTGAGCCCGCGGTTGATTCATTAGAAAAGCTGCGGACCGGGAACTGGTACTCCAAACCCGTATCGCATAATGACGTACAGCGTAGCCACCAATGCAATGGAGACAATGACAGATTGAAGCCATCGACGACTGCCGATTAAAAATTGAAGAATTATCAAGAAAAGAAAGGCTGCGGGTATGTACCCGATATGATCTATCGTCGCTAACAACAGAACACATGGAATCATTATCCGGCCCAAGTGAATTAAATTTACTCGGCCCACTTGAGTAAAACCGCTGGTTTCGGAACTTTCTTCGGGAAATTCACGCTCAGCAACCGGAATCGATTTTCCGAGATACAGAGCAATTACATTTCGAAGCAATGCCACACAAGCCATCACCAACATGACCCAAACGGCCACATTTGGCACCAACGCAGGCGGAGCACCATAGCCTGGATATTCAGGGGTGTAAATCGGAATTGCCCATAGCAGCAACCAAAGGCAAAACAAAACCAGTACGCCATACCCTAAGGTATCTCTTATTATTCTTCTCAACAGCTTACCTTGACTTCATAAAGCGAGTCGCCAATCGGATAGACAGGCTGATTGTTGCCTATCCAAAAATGGCGACCTACACTTACGAATCCGCTATTTCGCTTGCTCACCGAACTTCTGAAATAGTTCCGCTGCCATACTGTCTGCGTGATCTTCTCCCCACTCCACGGGACGCATCAGAAGATTCTCAGTAATAAATTCTTGGGTTTCGTCGCTGGCTGCCAGCTCGTTTGCTACTTCCAACAGTTTCGATTTGGCATCAGGGTCTATGCCTTTGGGTGCAACTAGTGCAACAATCATCTCAACTTGTTCGTCATAACCTTGTTCACGGAGTGTCGGAACATCAGGTATCGGCGGTAAGCGGTCTCCTAACGCTGCTGCGATTAATTTAATGGTTCCAGCTTCCACATGCTTATATAGGATCGCACCCACATACCCAACATCCGCATGCCCACCAGTGACTGCCTTGATAACCGATGGTCCGCCCTTGGAAGGAATTAAGGACAACTTGACACCTTCTTTTTCTGCGATTCGAGTTATAGCGTCTCGATCATCGGCGCCATGAAACATGGCGACCATCGCTTTGTCATTTTCTTTGTGGTATTCAAACGCTTCTTTCAGCGTGTTCCATGGTTTATCACTTTTGGAGATAAAACCACTTGAATTCAAAGCGACCAAGGTTAAAAAATCAAAATCTTCCATTTTGTAGGTTAGTTTGGCGTGGTGAGGTGCATAGGTATACGCGGTGAGCGATGTAACACCGATCGCATATCCATCGGGTTTGGCTCGACTGAGCTCAGTCGCCATCACGGTTCCGTGTGAGCCGGTTACATTCTTAACATTGATTGGCTGACCTAACGCCTCACTCATGCGTTGGCTTAAGCCTCGGGTCAATCTGTCTATCTGTGCACCTGGCTGCGTCATTGTGAGAAAGGTGATCGGTCGTGATGGATAATCGGCCGCATTAACCAAAGGAACTAGCGCCACAAGTAACAGGCCCGCACCTATACTGAAGATCTTTCTCATGATTGCCTCCAAAAAAAGTCTAATTTTCATTATCAATGACTTAGGAGTCATAAAAGTGAACTATGACACCTAAAATTTCCCTTATAACGAGTCCATACTATTCAAGTTGTTAAATAAAAATTGTCGCCTAGATGACAACAGCTCAGATTTTCGCCTAACAGATACCTTTGCTCAGTCAATTTTTCTAAATAAAACAATTGCTTAATTGCGATGCTATAAAAAGGATAGCGATGGAACCTCGCCAGGTTTAAAGATAACTCTGAATTAGCTTCCTAAATAAATGCGTGTAATACTGACAGTATGAATACGGTCCAAACTGGATACCTGAGTTGAGCGCTCGCTGTGGAGTTGCATCGTGCACTGAATTCGAAAGCACGAATCAGGCACTTGGCTTCATTGATGAGGGCATTCAGGATTGGTCTAACGCCCACGCAAATTTTTTATCCAGCCTCCTACCGGCTGAAAAGGAAGATCTACTCAACCTCTGCTATCAAGACACTGTAAAAGCGCGCGATGTGCTGTTTCAGGCAGGAGATGCCTCAGACCGTGTTCATATCGATGCGAGTGGTTGCGTGTGATTGTTTAAAGTCTCCAATGCTGGCAAAGAAACTATTCTATGGTTTAACTTTCCCGGAGAACTCTTTGGAATTGCTGAACTGTGGAGTGGTAATCGAAGACAAGTGCATGCTATTGCCAACGAAGATAGTCAAATACTTTCTATTCCGCGCCAAGATTTCGTGAACTTCTTAGGCACTCATCCCGAGGCTGGATTAAAAGCCATAGGAATATTGTCGGCAAGAGTGCGCGCTTTAGGTCAAATTCTTGTTGGACTCACCTCAGAAAATGTTGAAACTCGGGTTGCCAGGCTATTAATGCGGTTTGCGTTTATCTCTCTGGAAATGCCCTGCTCTGCCACCCGAAGACAAAACGAGCTCTGTTCACGCGTAAGGCTAACACATCAGGACATTGCCAACTTAGTTGGCTCAAGCCGTCAGACCGTTACGACAACCTTAGCCCGCCTGCGCAAACAAGGTGCCGTTCGGACAGTCAACAATCACATTCATATTTCAGAACCAGAACTGTTGAGCTCACTACTATAGGCAAAATGGCGTCTTACGACATTGCGCATAGCTCTTATGGTGATAATACACTGTCTTCGCTAAACCTATACCGCCCGACAAAATCCTAGCCCAATCAGTTCAATTCATTTGTCCTAAACATCTTTGGTGCATTTGCGATCTATCGCCCCATAGCTATGCCTTCTCGACGCGGATCAGCCGCACCATACATCCATACCGACTCCAGCTTAATAGCGTGTAAACCCGATGTAAGGGATCGCACATTGATCTGATGCCCCAAGACTTCGAGCGATTCTTTAATTTCGATGGCCTCAGTACCTTCCTCCAGATCGGTTTTACCGTTTCGGTTAACCACGTGCCCCATGTTCAAGGCCGTTTGTGGGCTCATCCCCCAATCCAGCATTGCCACCACTGATTGAGTGACATAATTGATGATGCGAGAGCCCCCTGGTGAACCCGTGAGTAAGTAGGGCCGGTCATTTTTGAATACCATTGTTGGCGACATTGAAGAGCGTGGTCGTTTTCCACCTTCTACACGGTTAGCCACAGGCTTTCCGTCACGCACAGGTACAAATGAAAAATCCGTTAACTCGTTGTTGAGTAAAAAACCACCTGTCATCACTCGAGAGCCAAAACCAGATTCGATAGTCGTGGTCATCGACACACGATTCCCGTATTTATCAGCAATCACAAAATGCGATGTGCCTGGACGTTCTTCTTGTGTGTCAGGCGCTAGAAGCACAGCTTCATCCCAAGGCGGCTCCCCTGCTTCTGCTTTTTCCATCGCTGAATTAGCATCGATCAGTTTCGCACGGCCCTGCAGATAGGTTTGGTTAAGCAAACCTTCGGGCATATCAACGAAATCTGAGTCTGCCATATACAAACCACGATCAGCATAGGCTAGCTTAGCCGCCTCAATAAACAGATGCCAAGATTCAGGTCCTGGCCCCATGCCAGGAAGATCGTAGTGGGACAACATCGACAATATTTGACCCATAGTGAGCCCACCGGACGTTGGAGGCCCCATGCCACAAACTTCGAACTCCCGGTAAGGGAAACAGACCGGATCTCTCTTAACAACTTCATAAGCAGCAAGATCATCCAACGTCATTTGACCCGTATTAGTCTCTGTATTTATCGCTGTCACAATGCCTTCAGCGATGCTGCCTTTGTAAAACGGTTCAGAGCCACTGTCAGCGATTAATTTTAGAGTCTGGGCGAACTCAGGATTTTTTAGCAAGCTTCCCGCAACTCTGGCTGATCCATCTTCGTTGTAAAAGTAGTTTCGTGTTGTATCGAACGTGGTCAGGCCACGTTCGGCAGCTGCTGCGATGGAATTTGACAGTTTTTCACTGACGGTAAAGCCAGACTCTGCAAGTTCAATGGTCGGTTGTACCAACGCTTTCCATGGTTTTAAACCGTGATCGGCATGAGCTTGCTCAAGTAGCATCAGGGTCCCTGGCACTCCTACTGATAAGCCACCGGGAACTGCCTCAGACCACTTCATTGGCGAGCCATCCTCCTTTAGAAAGTACTCACCGGTGGCAGACATGGGAGCCTTTTCACGCCCATCGTATGTTTCCAACCGTTTTTCAGACGCATCCCAGTAAAGCAGAAATGCCCCACCACCAATCCCAGAGGATTCAGGCTCCACCAGATTCAACATAAACTGGACAGCTACAGCGGCATCCATCGCAGTGCCACCCGCTTCTAATACATCCAATCCGGCTTGTGATGCCGCCGGATTGGCCGCTGACACCATGTGCCAGTTACCCACGACAGTGCCATCAGCGGGTTCGCGGTCTGCTATAGCAACTGAGGTGTATGCAACGAAAGTGCTCAGTAAAAAGGACAAAAGACAACGTGCTTTCATCATGGTATTCCTCATCAAAGATCCCTGAACCTGGAGGCAGTGTAGAGGGTGACGGTAGCCAGGCACAAGTAGGTAAGTTAACTTGAGACATTATGATGCACGACATGTTTTGGAGCACGTCGATAAAGCCTCGGTATCTGTCCTTAGGGATGGTTATTCGCGTGGTCAGATCGTATAACAACTCTTGCGTGGTAATCTAGCTGACCTAGCTGACCTAGCTGACCTAGCTGACCTAGCTGACCTAGCTGACCTAGCTGACCTAGCTGAC
>JAHQVR010000064.1 GCA_019634245.1 Gammaproteobacteria bacterium | reverse complement strand
CTTTGTGACTGGTCCGGTAGGCCTTGCTTCATTTGTACTGCGAAAACCGCTTGTACTACACGAACAAAACGCCGTTGCCGGTATGACCAATCGTTGGTTAAGCCGTGTAGCTGATTGTGTGTTGTCTGCGCTGCCGGGTGCGTTCTCCAGTCGCGTCGTGACTCGGGTTGTCGGCAATCCGCTACGTAAAGAAATTGAAGAGCACGCCGAGCAAATGCGGCGAAATGTTCCTCAAAAGCCAACTTCATCTTCGTTGAATGTACTCATTATTGGTGGTAGCCAGGGTGCACGCGTATTGAATCAGCGCGTACCTCAAGCTATTGCCCAATGTTCTTTCGACATAAACGTAATTCATCAAACCGGTGTTCAGGATGAAGAGCGTGTTCGCAACGACTATCAAGCGCTTTGTACCGAGGGTGCTTCCATAACTAGCAGTGCATTTATCGAGGACATGTTGCAGGCCTACCGATGGTGCGATCTGGTGATTTGTCGAGCCGGGGCTATGACGGTTGCCGAACTGGCTGGCGCCGGAGTTCCTAGCATTCTCGTGCCGTTTCCGTTTGCCGTGGATGATCATCAAACCAAAAACGCTCAACATCTGACAAACGCTGGTGCGGCAATTCTAATGCCCGAACTTAAATTTACTAGCGATGCATTGACTCATGAACTCGACCGATTGCATAACGACCGCGCAGCGCTTGCGGATATGGCCGCAGCGGCGCGCCAGTGCTATCAGGCGAATGCGACACAGCATGTCGCTGATGCCTTAACGGAGTTTTGTAAATAATGGTTATTGATATCTCACCCATTGTGAAAAGTCAGATGCGTCGAGTGCAAACCATGCACTTCGTTGGTATCGGCGGCGTTGGAATGGGTGGTATCGCCGAAGTAATGCATCGCTTGGGATTTAATGTTCAAGGCTCGGACATGGGTCAAAATGCCTTGACGGAGCGACTCAGCACTCTCGGTATTAACATCTATCATGGCCATAGTGCGGAGAATGTGGACACCGCACATGTCGTCGTGGTGTCAACGGCGGTACCTGAAACTAACCCTGAAATCGTGCGCGCACGCGAGCTGCACATTCCCATTGTGCGGCGCGCTGAAATGTTGGCCGAACTCATGCGGTTTCAACAAGGCATTGCCGTGGCGGGTACCCATGGCAAAACCACCACAACTTCGCTAGTCGCGAGTCTGCTAACTGAAGCGAAGTTTGATCCTACCTATGTCATTGGTGGAAGGCTTAACAGCTCTTCCACCAACGCTTATCTGGGCGACTCAGATTGGTTGGTGGCTGAGGCGGATGAAAGCGATGCGTCGTTTTTGTATCTGCAACCCGTCATTTCGGTAGTGACCAACATAGATGCTGATCATCTGGATACCTACGGTGGAGATTTTGAAAAGCTCAAACAAACGTTTGTCGACTTTCTAATGCATCTGCCGTTCTATGGGTTGGCTGTTGTGTGCGCGGACGATGAGCACATTCAGTCTGTGTTACCAAAAGTTGCGCGTCCTATACGCACTTACGGTTTTTCTGAAGGCGCACAGGTACAAGCCACACGAGTGCGACAAAGTGGATTACGCATGTTTTTCGATGTGATTTTTACCGACGGCAGCCAAATGCAGGATGTCGTGCTAAACATGCCGGGTAGGCACAATGTGTTAAATGCTTTAGCGGCTATCGCTGTAGCGCGCGAGCTGGACGCGAGTGTGGAAGATATCAAGCGTGCATTGGCCAACTTTGCAGGTGTTGGTCGACGGGTTCAAGCACACGGTGAGTTGTATCTTGAACAAGGCACTGCGCAGCTATTCGATGACTACGGTCATCACCCCACAGAAGTCGCTGCGACCCTATCGGCCATTCGTGAAGGCTGGCCAGAGAACCGTCTGGTTGTGGTGTTTCAACCTCATCGCTATACCCGAACACGCGATCTGTTCGAAGACTTTGCAGAAAACTTATCTGTGCCCGACGTACTCGTGCTGACGGAAGTGTACAGCGCTGGAGAAGATCGGATAACAGGTGCGGATGGTCGGTCCCTGGCTCGAGCTATTCGCAACCGGGGTTTGGTTGATCCGATCTTTGTTGAAGATATATATGACGTACCGGAAGCCCTGCGATCGGTATTGCAAGAGGGCGATATCGTTTTGACTTTGGGTGCGGGTAACGTCAGTTCGTTAGTTACGTCGTTACCCGATGTGTTCAAACAGCAGGTGGGCAATGGATAAAACAGCCCCATCAACAAATTACGATTTCGGTAAGGTCGCAGTGGTTATGGGCGGTTGGTCTGCTGAGCGTGACGTGTCTTTAATGAGCGGCGGACAGGTGTTTGAGGCGTTGGTTGCCAGTGGTATTGATGCACACCCGGTCGATGCTGGTCGCGATATCGCCAGCGTGTTGGTCGATGGGAATTTTGATCGCGCCTTTCTAATTCTGCACGGACGCGGTGGAGAGGACGGTGTTGTGCAAGGAGCCCTGGAACTCGCTGGTGTGCCGTATACCGGCAGCGGTGTATTGGGGTCGGCATTGTCAATGGACAAATTGCGAGCGAAGGATCTCATTCGGCAACACAACATTCCCACCGCTGCTGCTCGGCTCATTGATTCTGTTGCTGAGGCTGAATCGGCAGCCGAAGCGATGGGTCTTCCGGTGGTGCTAAAGCCGGTGTTTGAAGGGTCGAGTATTGGTGTCTCAATTGTGCAGGCTTCGCAGCAGATCGCCCCAGCTTTTCATGAAGCAGCGCGCCATGGCAGTGTGATGATGGAAAAATTTATTGATGGTGCCGAAGTTACGGCCACGGTGTTGGCGGGTAAGGCCATGCCATTGATAACCATGAAAGCGACGGCGGAGTTTTATGACTACGATGCAAAGTACCACGCAGAAGATACAGTCTATGAGTGTCCGGCACCTTTATCAGATCAACTAACGTCGCAAATACAGCGATATGCGGTGCAAGCCTTCAATGTGCTGGGGTGCAAGGGATGGGGGCGAGTCGATTTTATTCTCGCTAACAATAACGATCCGATGTTTATGGAGTGCAACACTGCACCGGGAATGACGAGCCATTCGTTGGTGCCCATGGCTGCGGCTGAAGTCGGGATCGGCTTTGAAGAGTTGTGCGTCACCATATTAGAACAGACATTGTCTGCCCAGGAGCTCGCTGCATGAGCACCGATGCCCGACAGGCCATGTACCCAGTAGCGCCAGCCCGACTACCGCAGCTGCATCGCTGGGCTATGAGCTTGGTGGGCTTGGGTTTGGTGGTTTTATTGGGCAATGCGGCGTGGCATTCACTTAAAGAGTCATCGTTTTTTCTGGTCACCAATGTGGATGTCAGCGGCACGCTCGATTACACCGATCGCACGGCGCTAATGGCGCGGGTGGGTCAGTACACCGAGCAAAGCTTGCTGACTTTAGACATCGAAGCGGTACAACGGCAGGTAGAGGAAATGCCGTGGGTTAGGCATGCCCATGTTGGGCGTTCCGCTCCAGGACGATTGACCATTCGCATTGAAGAACACGAGCCAATAGCCCGTTGGAACGACCACAGTTTAATTAGTAAACGACAGATCTTGTTTGCGCCACCACAACTTAAGGCAGACAACAGTGAGTATGCCGAATGGCGCTCTCACTTCAAATCCTTACCGGTACTGGGGGGCAGTGATGCAAGACATGAAGCTGTCCTGGATGACTATCGACAATATTCTCAAGCACTTGCCACCGTCAATGTGCGGTTGCGATCGCTGATCGAGGATGAACGACAGTCCCAAGTGTTAACACTAGACAACAACATCGTAGTGCGGCTCGGTTATGAAGATCGATCACTTCGTATGCGTCGATTTATCGATGTGTACGAGCGTCTTGTCGTACCACTCAACGGCCAAAGCGCCCAATTTGATATGAGGTATACCAATGGCTTCGCATACTCAGGGGCTCCAGCGTACCTGGATGGAAACTGATACACCGGCTCCGGTTAGGGAGCGCAAGCAGAAGATGACCGTGCGCTCCGATCAACAAATGATCGTGGGGCTGGATATCGGTACGTCCAAGATCGTGGCGATCGTGGCTGAAATCGATGAAACCGGTACACCGCAATTGGTGGCAATGGGTACACATCCTTCGCAAGGGTTAAAGAAAGGTGTTGTAGTCAACATCGATAGCACCGTGCACGCTATTCAAAAGGCCGTTGAGGAAGCTGAACGCATGGCCGATGTTCAGATTAAATCGGTTTTTGCTGGCATTGCGGGTTCCCATATAAAGAGCTTGAATTCGCACGGTATTGTGGCGATCCGTAATCATGAGGTGGAGACGGATGATGTTGAACGTGTGATCGATGCGGCCAAGGCGGTAGCGATCCCCGCCGATCAGAGAATTCTGCATGTCTTGCCTCAGGAATTCGTTATCGATGACCAGGATGGTATCCGGCAACCGGTGGGTATGTCCGGTGTGAGGCTGGAGGCGAAAGTCCATTTGGTCACAGGTTCGATCAGCGCAGCGCAAAACATAGCCAAGTGTATACGACGCTGCGGACTCGAGGTCGAAGACATCATTTTGGAGCAATTGGCCTCCAGCTACTCCGCGCTCACAGCGGATGAAAAAGATCTTGGTGTCGTACTGGTTGATATGGGTGGGGGTACCACCGATATCGCGGTGTTTACTGAAGGTGCAATCCGTCATACCGCGGTAATACCCATTGCGGGTGATCAGGTGACGAATGACATTGCTGTGGCATTCCGAACACCCACACAATTTGCAGAAGAGATAAAGGTCAAGCACGCCTGTGCGTTAACCAAGCTGGCCAGCCCCGACGAAATGATCGAAGTGCCTGGAGTAGGAGATCGTGGTGCCCGCCGACTGGCCCGACAGACGTTAGCTGAGGTCGTCGAGCCTCGATACGACGAATTACTCGCCTTGGTACACAGCGAACTTAAACGCAGCGGATTTGAAGACGCCTGTGCAGCGGGAGTGGTTTTGACGGGTGGTACCTCAAAAATGGAAGGCGTAGTTGAGCTAGCGGAAGAGATCTTCCATATGCCAGTTCGACTGGGTGTGCCCGAGCATGTTGGCGGGCTGTCAGAAGTGGTTCGTAACCCGATTCACGCAACGGGTGTCGGCCTGTTGATGTATGGCCAACAAAGCCGGTTGAATCCGCGTTCTGAACCGATTGATACACGAACCGAAAAGGGGTTGTTTAAGCGAATGTCTGAGTGGTTTGCACAAAATTTTTGATGGAGGATTGCCGTTATAGATAGTTTTTTTAGAGTTGATTTTTATAAGTGATTAGCAGTTAACAGGGTTGTTTTTATTCATAGAGCACGACACGGCTAAGTCACCGATGTCGATGTATTGTCATTGTTAAACTTTTTTTTTGGGGGTAGTAACTTATGTTCGAACTAGTAGATACCATTAATGATGCGCCAGTGATCAAGCTTGTTGGTGTAGGCGGTGGTGGTAGTAACGCTGTACAGCATATGGTCGATCAAGGTATTGAAGGCGTAGATTTTATTTGTGCCAATACCGATGCTCAGGCGTTGAAAGGCATGTCGGCCACCACGGTTTTGCACATTGGTCAGAGCATTACTAAGGGCTTGGGTGCGGGTGCCAATCCTGAGGTTGGTCGGCAAGCGGCGATGGAAGATCGGGAGCGGCTGCAGGACCTGATTCAAGGTACTGATATGTTATTCATCACAGCAGGTATGGGTGGTGGAACCGGTACGGGAGCTATTCCAGTGGTTGCCCAAATTGCTCGAGAGATGGGCGTGTTGACCGTCGCGGTGGTCACCAAACCGTTTCCGTTTGAAGGCCAAAAGCGCATGCATGTGGCGCAACAGGGCATTGAAGAATTGCGAACTCATGTGGATTCGCTGATTACCATACCGAATGAGAAGTTGTTGTCTGTATTGGGTAAGAACATCAGTCTGATCGACGCGTTCAGTGCGGCAAACGATGTGCTTCGAGGTGCAGTGCAGGGGATTGCAGAACTCATCACTAATCCGGGCCTGATCAATGTGGATTTCGCCGATGTACGCACCGTGATGTCTGAAATGGGACTGGCGATGATGGGCTCAGGTATCGGTCGAGGCGATGAGCGTGCCACCGAAGCGGCAGAAATGGCCATTTCAAGCCCGTTACTCGAAGATATTGATCTGTCTGGTGCGCGCGGTATTTTGGTGAATATCACTGCCGGCTTAGATATGGCCATTGGTGAATTCGAAGAGGTGGGCAATGTTGTGCGTCAATTTGCCGCAGACGATGCCACGGTTGTCGTTGGGACGGCCATAGATGAGTCGCTCGAAGGCGAACTGCGAGTCACCGTGGTCGCCACTGGGCTGGGTCAGCAGCAGCAGGCGCGAGCCGCTTCAGTGCGATCGATACCCCAAGCGCAGAGTATGGGTGCCCGAGTCGCGGCAGCCGGCGGTCGTGCCGGGGGTGCAACCCCGCCAATGACTGGAGGTTCGGCCGGGAATGCCGGTATGGGCACCTCTCCCTATGATGATTACCAGAAACCGTCAGTGGTTCGCAAAACTGCTCGTGGTTCTGCGCAACCGGCAGAACAGACAGGAGGCGGCCAGGACGTAAAATACCTGGATATTCCTGCATTTTTGCGACGTCAGGCGGATTAGTGCCTCGGCGGTGAATTACCAGTGCTTAAGAATGCTGGGAACACCGCCCAAGTGTAGGTAAAATTAGGCAAGATCGAGTGGCGCTAGCAATAGCGCCACTTGCTTTTCTAGTGTGCCAAATTGCCTCATTGGGCATCCGGCGCTGCGAAGCTTCAAAACTGCTGCTATATAAACATTCGCCGTTTTGAATTTCGCGCTCAGGATCTTAACCAAAGTGATACGACAAAGAACTCTAAAAAACACTATCCGCGCTACGGGCATAGGGCTACACACGGGTCAGAAGGTATTCCTCACACTCAGTCCAGCGCCTATCGATTCAGGCGTGATTTTCCGCCGAGTGGACAGTCATCCTCCGGTGGTGATCCCTAGCCACCCGTTGAATGTTCAAGACACGGAGTTGGCTACCTCGCTGGGGAAGGACGGCGTTCGGGTATCCACCGTCGAACACCTGATGGCAGCATTGGCTGGTTTGGGTATCGACAACTGTTTTGTGGATCTGTCCTCGGATGAGGTGCCGATCATGGACGGCAGTGCCGCTCCTTTTGTCTTTTTGATCCAATCCGCAGGCATTCTTGAGCAAGGCGCTGCAAAAAAATTCACGCGCATCAAGAAAGCCGTGGAAGTTCGCGATGGCGATAAATTTGCCCGCTTCGATCCGTTCGATGGCTTCAAAGTTAAATTCACTATCGATTTCGATCATCCTGTATTCAAAGGCGAAGAACAAACCACTGAAGTCGATTTCTCATCCACCTCATTTGTTCGTGAAATTAGTCGGGCACGCACTTTTGGATTTATGCGGGATATTGAGGCGTTGCGTAAAAAGGATCTAGCCAGAGGCGGCAGCTTAGATAACGCCATCGTTATCGACGACTATCGAGTGTTGAATGAAGATGGTCTGCGCTACCGCAACGAATTTGTGCGGCATAAAATTCTCGATGCGATCGGTGATCTTTACTTACTGGGGCACAGTCTGATTGGCTCTTTTACGGGTCACAAATCCGGTCATGCGCTGAACAACCGCCTGCTCCGTGAGCTACTCCAGCAGCAGTCAGCTTGGGAAGAGGTGGTGTTCGAAGATGTGGAAACCGCCCCGATTTCTTATACTGCAGCACAGGAAGCTGTCGGCTAAACACAGCTTCTCAGTTCGTTACCCAAAACGGGGCGAATGGGCCTATCTGCGCCCCTTCGCCCTTTTTTATGCGTCAAGAATCCAGCTTGTCTGCCACCGACAATAGCGCTTTGCGTAATCGACCGTCCTCGAGGGCAGCGGCTGTCCGGCGCACGGTGTGCGCTGATGCTTTGGAGCTAGCCATTCTTGGGCGTTTGGAGGTTCGACAGGTCGGTTCGATTTCGGCCGGCAATATATGCCAGGTCACTTCCTTGATTGGGCGAACTTGTCGCGATATTTCGTCAACAATCTGGCTTTGGCAAAAGCGTAATCTCGCCACCCAGCTGGCATTGTTTAGGGTCACTTTTAATATCGCCTGATCGACGCGGCAAAATTGGATATGAGGTATCGCAGCTGCTGGCACAATCTGTGAAATCACTTGAGTTAACCGTTCATTTTCTCGCACCGCGGCTTTTGTCCGAGAGGCGATTAACTCGTTGACTGACTTCATGAAATTACCCAAACCGACTGTCATAGACCAAAGGCTGTTGCAGGCATTAAAGCACAGCGCACGTCATTGGTCAGTGCGCACGTTAAGACGCCTGGGTTTCAGAACAAATCCAAGTCCTGGCAAACTCAATCTGCTTCGACGCTACACAGAGCCTGAGCATCGACGATCGCCTGTTCCTGGATTGGAACAGCTTCGCCGCATTTGGCACTTGGATACCCTGAAAAGCTCACCGAGAATGGCAAGTTGTATTCCACCGGTGTTGTTCGGTGTTGCGCTGTTGATCAGTGGCGCTGCGGGGTATGTGCTGCGGGGCAATTCGAATGCCGTTGGGTCGATCCACGAGGTTCCAGCAAGCTTCTCGATGAATCAGCTTCAGGCCCCATGGTCGGGTCTCGGTGAGAATGTGGCCACCGACGATGCCCCGAATCGAACAGTGGCAGTGGAATTGGAGCAATTGGGTCGGCTGCATGCCGAGATTCTCCGGTTGCGTACATTATTCGCACATTTAGCCGAAGTGGCAGAACTCAATGACAGTGAATTTGATCTGGATATTGATATTGAGGACAGTGGGTTCTTCAACCCAGAGTCGGTGAGTCAACCGGCTTTGGTCAAAGAAAAAACCTTAGGGCAATTGAATTTGTTCGAAGAAGCTTTATATACGATGAGTGGGAAAGCGGACATTCTGAACCGATTGTTTGTTGAACGACGCTTGGTTCATGATCAGGCGGTCTCGGGTAAACCTGTCGTGGGCGGGCCCATATCCTCTCGCTACGGCTATCGAACAGACCCGTTTCTTGGCAAATCACAGTTGCACAGGGGTGTTGATTTCTCCGGTGAGGTCGGCGATCCGATACTGGCCCTGGCAGATGGTGTGGTGGTGTTTGCCGGTAAAAATGGGGCTTTTGGTCAGTTGGTTGAACTCCAGCACGCCAATGGGTATCGAACTCGTTATGCCCACAATGATAGTTTGACCGTTGCCAACGGGCAGCATGTGTTTAAGGGTGAGCAGATTGCAACGCTGGGCACGTCAGGTAGATCGACTGGGCCCCACGTCCACGTGGAGGTGCAACTGGACGGTCGCCACGTTGACCCGATGTTGTTTCTACGGTAGAGCATTTACCGCATCAAGTACGTGTTGTTGTGGTGTTCGGTGTCATAATAGGGGCATCGGTTTCAGGCAGTGAGCGCGGATTCCTGGACGCATCAGTCGTTTGCCGTTACCTATGAAAAGGGCCTTAGTCAGGCTCGCGAATAACCTACAAGGTCCATAGTTCATGTTCGGTAATCTCGTTAAGAAGATCGTTGGAAGTAGTAACGATCGAACCATCAAGAAACTGCGGCGCGATGTTGATGCCATCAACGTGCAAGAAGTGTCTCTTCAGGGATTGTCCGATGAGCAGCTGCTGGCAAAGACCGACGAATTTCGGCAACGACTGGCCGACGGAGCCACACTAGAGAGCTTATTGCCCGATGCCTTTGCGGTTGTTCGAGAGGGCAGTGTGCGCGCGCTGGGAATGCGCCACTTTGATGTCCAGCTGATAGGCTCGAGGGTGTTGCACGAGGGCAAAATTGCTGAGATGAGAACGGGCGAGGGTAAAACGCTCGTGGCCACAGCCTCGGTCTACTTGAACGCGTTGAGCGGCGATGGCGTTCACGTCGTTACCGTGAATGACTACCTCGCCCGCCGAGATTCGGAGTGGATGGGTAAGTTGTATCAATTTCTTGGATTGTCGGTTGGTGTCATTGTTAGTGGCATGTCCACCGAAGAGCGCCGCGATGCTTATGCCTGCGATGTCACTTATGGCACGAACAATGAGTTTGGCTTTGATTATCTACGCGACAACATGGCACTGTCGGTCGATCGGAAAGTTCAACGTGGACTTAACTACGCCATCGTCGATGAAGTCGATTCCATCCTGATCGATGAAGCTCGTACGCCATTGATAATTTCAGGCCCAGCAGAACAAAATTCTGAGCTGTATCAAAAGGTCAATCAATTGGTTCCCCAGCTGACTAAGCAGGAGTCAGAAGAAGAGGGCGATGGAGACTATGCCGTTGATGAAAAAGGCAAGCAAGTTCAGCTGACTGAAGCAGGCCATGACAAAGTCGAGGATTTATTAGCCAGCCACGGCATTCTCGAAGAAGGCGAGAGTTTGTACGACCCTGCCCACATTGCGCTGATGCATCATTTAAATGCGGCCCTACGCGCCCATGCGATGTTTCAAAAGGACATCGACTACATTGTTAGTAACGGTGAAGTCGTGATCGTCGATGAATTTACCGGACGCACGATGCCTGGCCGGCGATGGTCTGATGGCTTGCATCAGGCGGTCGAGGCCAAAGAAGGTGTAGCTATACAGCGAGAAAACCAAACGCTCGCCTCGATTACCTTTCAGAACCTATTCCGTCTGTATAACAAGCTTGCGGGCATGACGGGTACTGCTGATACCGAAGCCTTCGAATTCCAGCAGATCTACAACTTAGAAGTGGTCGTGATCCCCACACACCGAGATATGATCAGAGATGATAAGCCGGATTTGGTGTACCTGACTCAGCAGGAGAAATACGACGCCATCATCGAAGACATTGAAGGTTGCGTGCAACGCAATCAACCCGTGCTGGTGGGTACCACTTCCATCGAATCTTCTGAGCTACTTGCCGGTCTTTTGCGACAGAAAAAAATAGCTCATGAAGTACTGAATGCTAAGCAGCATGAGCGAGAAGCCAACATTATTGAAAATGCGGGTCGTCCAGGTGCGGTGACTATCGCAACCAATATGGCCGGTCGAGGTACTGACATTGTGTTAGGTGGCAGCCTCGATGCTGAGCTAGCCACGGTCGATGCCGACGATGCATCGGCAGCTGAACAGATCAAACACCAATGGCAAGAACGCCACGACGATGTGCTGAAAAACGGTGGACTACATATCATCGGCACTGAACGCCATGAATCGCGCCGTATCGACAATCAGCTTCGAGGTCGAGCGGGTCGACAGGGTGATGCGGGTTCTAGTCGGTTTTACTTATCGCTTGAAGATAATTTGATGCGTATTTTTGCCTCAGAGCGCGTCAGCACACTCATGCAGAAACTGGGTATGCAGGAAGGCGAAGCCATTGAGCATCCCTGGGTGACCAAAGCCATTGAAAATGCGCAGCGCAAAGTCGAAGGCCATAACTTTGATATGCGTAAGCAGCTTCTGGAATACGATGATGTGGCCAATGATCAACGCAAACTGGTGTATGAGCAGCGCAGTGAATTGATGGAATCGGAATCAGTGGCTGAGGTGGTTGATGATCTTCGTGATGAAGTGATTCCTGAGATAGTTAACGGTTACATTCCCCCAGGGTCACTCGAGGAAATGTGGGATTTACCCGGTTTGCAACAAGAGCTGAAGCAAATCACTAGCGAAGAATTCGATGTGGCGAGTTGGGTGGAAGACGATCCTGACATCGCAGAGGAAGCTATACATCAGCGCATCGTCGATCGGCTTAAAGAACGCTATGCCGAGAAAGAGTCCGCCGCAGGGACTGAGAGTCTGCGTGAGTTTGAGAAGTATGTGATGCTCAAAGCTCTGGACGAACACTGGAAGGATCATTTGGCCGGTATGGATTACCTGCGTCAGAGCGTGGGGTTAAGAGGGTATGCCCAGAAAAATCCTAAACAGGAATATAAGCGAGAATCGTTTGAGCTGTTCTCTCGGATGTTAACCGAATACAAAAAGCAGGTGGTGTCGACCTTAGCTCAGGTGCAGGTCCGAGATGCCAGTCAAGTAGAACAGGTGCAGGCGGCGCAGGCGGCTCAAGCGCAAGCTGCAGAAGTCAGCTATCAACATCAAGAGGCAGCGAGTGCATTGTCCGACTCGGCAGCCTCAGCGGAAGAGCCACAATCAGAGGCAGAACAAGCGGTTGCGATGGCCAATGCTCAGCGCGAAGCTGTGATGAAGAATCGCGCTGGACAGACGGCGGCTGCAGCTCCGGCCACACCGTATGTGCGAGAGGAAAAAAAGCTCGGTCGCAATGAACCATGCTGGTGTGGCTCGGGAAAGAAATTCAAACAATGTCATGGCAAGCTGAACTGAACGACGCCGTTTGAAGTGAAGGTATCGCATGCCCGTTAATCTCACCCTACCCCCGGCAGTTCCAGTGTCGGGCGTACAGCTAGCCACCGTGGCAGCCGGTATAAAAAAAGATGGCTCACCTGATCTGGTGCTGGTGCAGTTAGCAGCAGAGTCTACAGTGGCTGGCGTATTCACTCAAAACCATTTCGCTGCCGCTCCGGTTCAAATTGCACGCCAGCACCTGGAACAGACACAAGGCGCTGTGCGCGCTTACTTGATTAATTCAGGTAATGCTAACGCCGGAACCGGCAGTGAAGGTGCGAAGATCACCACTGGGCATTGCGCTGCCGTCGCCGACGCGCTGCAACTTGATTCGCAACAGGTGCTGCCGTTCTCAACCGGAGTGATCGGCGAGCAACTGCCAGATGAAAAGATACGCCAAGGCATCCGGCAGGCGGCGGGTTTGCTTGGAGACGATTGGCGCTCTGCTGCTAGAGGAATCATGACCACCGATACGGTGCCGAAAATTTCCTCTCGCCAAATCGATATCTCAGGAACGCCCATTACCATTACTGGGTTCGTCAAGGGCGCTGGCATGATCCAGCCGAACATGGCGACCATGCTGGCATACTTTTTTACGGATGCGGCGATCGACGCAGCGGACCTGTCGCAGGCTTTGCGTAAGGCTGTAGCGAACAGTTTTAATGTTGTGACAGTAGATAGTGATACTTCCACCAATGATGCCTGTGTGTTGGCAGCCACGGGTCAATCGATACCATTGAGCGCGGCTAGTGACCATTGGCCGGATTTTCAACGGACCTTAAACGAATTGATGCTTGAGCTTGCGCAAGCGTTGGTTCGAGACGGTGAAGGTGCAACCAAATTCATCACTGTCAAAGTGAATGGGGCAAGTTCAGAAGATGAAGCCAAAGAAGTGGCTTTTGCCGTAGCGAATTCGCCGTTGGTGAAAACAGCGCTGTTCGCATCGGATGCCAACATCGGACGTTTGTTAATGGCCATTGGTAAAGTATCGGTGCAAGGGATAGATCAAAACAAGGTCAAGGTTGCATTAGGCGACAACGCCGAACTCACATTATTTGAACATGGCGTTATAGCGCCCAGTTACACAGAAGCGCAAGGCTCAGCGGTGTTTGCTCGTGATGAAATCGGCATAGTGATAGATCTCGCGATGGGGCAGGCGGGTGCTACGGTTTACACTAGTGATTTATCGCACGACTATGTCAGCATAAACGCTGATTATCGAAGCTGATCGGCCTTTGTTGGGTACCGCCTTTATAGATGTCGTGGCAGCGGCAATATTATCTGCCGATGGCTCTAAAGTGCTAATCACTCGTCGTCATCGTAAGCAGCATCAAGGAGGGTTGTGGGAGTTTCCGGGCGGAAAGGTGGAATTGGACGAATCGTTGCTCGAGGCGTTGTACAGAGAACTAGACGAAGAATTGAATCTGCAAGTTATAACCGCCGAACCCCTCCTGACTATTGAACATAAATATTCAGATAAATGGGTGCGCCTACATGTGTATACCGTGCGCGAATTTAGCGGTATGCCAAAGGCCAACGAACAACAACCCATGCGTTGGGCCCCCGTGACTGATCTGCCCAATACGCCATTTCCAGAAGCGAATCAACCCATTGTAGAAAAGCTGGTGGAATTGAAGATCAACTAAACTGAGTAAGTTCCAACGTCATCTGAACTTTCAACACTAAACACTGTTCAGTTTCTCGTGTGCCAAATGCTGATATTTTCTATGCAAAAATCGAACGTTTTCGAGCAGTGACTCTGGGTCTTGGTCGTTCTGAATAATATCGTCGGCTACTGCCAAACGCTCTTCGCGGCTGGCCTGTGAATCCAATATCGCGTTGGCTTGATTCTCATCGGTGTTATCACGAGCGATTAACCGCGTAAGTTGCAGTTCTCGAGGTACATCGATCACAAGGATTCTGTCAAACCGATTCTGTTGTCCAGTCTCAACCAGTAGCGGTACCACATAGATAGCGTACAGGTACCCTTGATCTTCAGCGGCTTGCAATAGCTGCTCTGAACGCTTGCGAATCAAAGGATGAAGTGTCTGATCAACCACCGCTCTTGCTTTGTCATCGTTAAAGATCAATGTTCGCAACGCGGCGCGATTCAATGCCGCTTCTTCGTTTAAAATCGACTCCCCAAAATGTTCAACGAGTTGCCCGAGGCCTTCTGCATTTGGTTCAACGACTTCGCGGGCGATTACATCGGCATCGATCACGGGCACGCTAAGGCGTGCGAATTCGTTCGAGGCCGATGTTTTGCCACTGGCGATACCGCCGGTGAGTCCCACTACGAACATGGGGAAATCCTGATTTGAGCCAAGGAATAACTTTACACGGAATTGGGTTTACGCAAACAGGCCCAGGTACTGATCGGTCAAAGTATCTCCCCATAACATGGCGATCCATCCGGCCGCTGCTAAAAACGGACCGAATGGAATGGGAATGTTTTTGTCTCGCCCCGTAATGGCAATGACAGTAATACCGACTACTGCACCCACCAACGAGGAGAGCAGTATCACCACCGGAAGGCTTTGCCAGCCTAGTAGGGCGCCAATCGCAGCGAGCAGTTTAAAATCACCATAACCCATGCCTTCTTTGCCGGTGATTAAACGAAAGACATGAAAAACGCTCCACAGTACCAGGTAACCAGCCGCTGCACCGATAACCGCTGAGCGTACATCGGTAAATACCGGGAACAAACTGGCGATCAATGCCAGCCACATGAGCGGCAACGTCAGGCTATCCGGGAGTAGTTGATGGTCAAAGTCAATCATGCTCATCGTCACAAAGAACCAGGTAACCACAATCCCTAACACCGCCTGTGGGGTCGGACCCAAATGCCAGGCCACCACCAACGACAACAACATAGTAGAGAGCTCAACCAGTGGATAGCGAGCCGAAATGGGGGTTTTGCACTGATGACATTTGCCCCGTAGGAGCAACCAGCTCAACACCGGGATGTTCTGCCAAGCGGTAATGAGCGTGCCGCATTTGGGACAGCGAGATCGTGGGACAGCCAGGTTAAACGGTTCGGTTGCTGACGCTGATGAGTGTGTTAGTGCGTCAGCATTGACGCTGACACTGCTGATATCAGCGTCGATATCATCTTCAACAGAGTTTGCTGCTGGTTGTGCCTCTGCTTGGGCTTCATCCCATTCAGCTAAGCCTTGTCGCCAGGCATTTTCCATCATGATTGGCAATCGATGGATAACGACGTTCAGGAAACTACCCACAAACAGGCTTAAAAACGCAACAACGCCGTAGAAAACTACGGCGTTGTACTGAAACACATCCCAAATACTCATTAGGATAAACTCGATAATCGTGTGAGCGTTAGGATATCAGAATGCATCACCCATCTTGAATATCGGTAGGTACATACCCACAACCAATCCACCGATAACGACGCCTAAAAATGCCATGATCATCGGCTCCATTAAGCTAGTCATCGCATCAACGGCGTTGTCCACCTCTTCTTCGTAGTAGTCAGCCACTTTTCCCAGCATGTCATCGATGGAGCCTGATTCCTCACCAATAGCTACCATCTGTGTCACCATGTTGGAGAACAGACCAGAGTTCTCGATCGAGGACTGAAGTGTTTGACCAGTAGCTGCTTCATCTTTCATTTTGATGATGGCCTTTTCAAACACCGAGTTACCTGCAGTACCCGCCACGGAGTCCATCGCCTCCACCAACGGCACACCAGCTTTGGACATGGTTGCTAGAGTTCGAGCGAATCGAGCGGTCGCGGCCTTGTGCACAATATCCCCAAACACTGGAGCTTTAAGTATCACTCTATCTAAAAACTCAGAAAAAGCGACGCTGCGTTTCTTCACTTGTCCAAAGACATAGATCGAGAGACCAACTCCACCAAACGCGACGTACCACCATTTCTGCATAAACTCAGAAGCGGTAACAATCATCTTGGTAAATGCGGGTAAATCACCACCCATGCTGGAGAACAGAGATTCGAATTGAGGTACCACAAATATCAACAGTATCGCAGTAACGATAACGGCTACGATGAGTACTGCGATGGGGTAGAACATCGCTTTTTTGATTTTCTTCTTTAACGATTCTGATTTTTCTTTGTAGGTGGCGATTTCGTTAAGCAGAGTTTCCAACGTACCGGACTGTTCGCCCGCTTCTACCAGACTGCAAAACAGATCATCGAAATGATCGGGGTGTTTTCGCAATGCGTTGGTTAAGTTACTTCCAGATTCCACTTCTGCCTTGATGGCCGTGACCATGTCTCGCATGGTCTTGTTGTCCATGCCATTGGCAACGATCTCGAAGGATTGAACCATGGGCACGCCAGCGCCCATCATGGTGGTGAGCTGGCGGGCGAAAATAGCGATGTCACCTGGGGTGACTTTCTGGCCACCGCCTCGACTTTCTCGCTTCTTCTTAACTTTTGTTGGGATAACACCCTGACGACGAAGTTTTGCTTTGACCAGTTCAGCATTTGGGCTGGATATCAGACCACGCTGTTTTTGACCTTTAGCGTTTTTACCTTCCCATTCAAATAGGACGGTTTCACGTGCTTTTGCTGTTGCGGATGCCATTATTATTAGTCCTTGGTTACCCGGTTAGCTTCTTCCAGGCCGAGTAAACCCTGCCTGACTTTCTTTAACGCTGATTCACGAAGATCATCAAACCCTTCCTTTTTTGCCTGATCTGCAATGTCGATGGCATTTCCACCCTCCATGATAATGCGCCCGATAGTTTCGGTAATTTTCAGCACTTGATAGATACCGGTACGACCTTTATACCCGTGGTTACATTTTTTGCATCCGACAGGCTTATAGACTTTTAGGTCATCCAGTTCGTCTTCTTTAAATCCTTCTGCGATCAACGTCTCTCTAGGGGTCTCGGTGTCGACCGTTTTGCAACTATCACACAATCGACGCCCTAATCTCTGAGCAATAATCAGCGTAACTGCAGAGGCGATATTGAACGCAGGTACACCCATGTTGATTAAGCGTGACAGTGTTTGTGGTGCATCATTAGTGTGAAGGGTCGATAGAACCAAGTGTCCAGTCTGAGCAGCTTTTATCGCGATACTGGCAGTTTCAAGGTCGCGTATCTCACCGACCATGATCACGTCTGGATCTTGTCGTAGAAACGACTTCAGCGCTTCAGCGAAGGTCAGGCCCGCTTTGGGATTGACGTTGACCTGGTTAATACCCGCCAAGTTAATTTCTGCTGGATCTTCCGCGGTGGAAATATTCGTGGCCGGATCATTCAAGATATTAAGGCCGGTATAGAGTGATACCGTCTTACCACTACCCGTTGGACCGGTGACCAATATCATGCCGTAGGGATTGGCCAGGGCTTCCATGTACATATCTTTTTGCACAGGCTCATAACCTAAGGCATCGATACCTAATTGGGCGCTGCTGGGATCCAATATACGCAGTACCGTTTTCTCACCAAATAAGGTGGGGCATGTGTTGACACGAAAATCAATCGCCTTGGTTTTGGATAGCTTAAGTTTGATACGACCATCCTGCGGTACTCGGCGTTCAGAGATATCCATTCTAGACATAACTTTCACACGTGCTGTGAGCCTGCCTGCCATGTTCAGCGGAGGTTGAGCGACCTCTTCGAGAATGCCATCGACTCGGTAGCGAACTCGAAATATTTTTTCATAAGGCTCAATATGGATATCTGACGCACCACGCTTGATAGCGTCAAGCAGTAGCTTGTTGACATACCGGACCACGGGTGTGTCGTCGATATCCGATCCGTCTTCCTCGGCTTCACCATCCTCTCCGCCTTCAACTTCCAAGTCCAGGCTAGAATCAAGATCGTTCGAAATACCGGTGTTTTGTTCAAGGACAGTCTTTCTTAGGTCGTTGAGTTTATCTTCTTCAACGACGATAGCCTCGACGCTAAGTCCCGAGGTGAAGTTATACTTCTCCAGGGCTTCATTGTTGGTTGGATCTGATATCGCGACAAAGAGCTTGCCTCCCCGTTTTGATATGGGAACTGCTGCGTGCTCAGTGATTAGTTCTTCTTTGATGTACTCATTCGGGAATGCACTGGCATCCAAAGAATTAATATCGAGTAGCGGGAGTCCAAAATCTCCAGCGATCAGCTCAGCAATTTTGGAAGCGGAAACATCTTCTAGCTCGACGATTTCCTTTAAAAAGGTAGATTTTTTCTCTACCGCTTCTGCGGTAGTTTCCTTTGCCAGCTCTTCACTGACAATATGGTTGTTGACCAGTAGTCTGGCTAGGCCACTTAAGGATACATTTTGAGATTCTGATTCACTCACTGGATAACCCTTTGCATGATATTGCGTCGAAATTGAGCCGCATTGGGTATAGATCGGCAGCTAGTGCAGACCCTAAAGGCGGTGTTTTGGTGCTAGAGGTAGACCTTGTGGGGTAGGAGAAACCCGTCACAAATTGGTCTTATAATGCGCTGCTTTGAATCTAGGCACTCTGTAGAGTCAATGAGGAAGTAAAACCGCAGACCTATACAGATATACTGTTTACCGGATATACGAATCAGGCTTATTCAGCAATAGCCTTTAGAACAACCGACCCCACCTTCGCCCCAGTCTGAGATGCCGCCGTTGGTCACCGAACCAGTAACTATGTAGGTGTCTGCCGCGAGAATGCCGTCCTGAGTCACTGGAGTTACGGTGACTACTGGGGCTGCACCGGCTGTCAAAGTGACAGAGGCGACCATTGAAGAATTAGCCGCGCGATTGAGCATGGCTTGAGTGGCTTGACCTCTTACTGCTGGGCCGGCGGCCGGTGCCACGGAGTTGCAGGCGTTGCCAGGACCTGCTCCCTGATTGAGTTCATAGCACAGCTCTAATTGATTAGATACTATCTCAGCGGCAAGTTTAATTTCTGTATAACGCGATTGCCTAACGTACAGGCCGTACTGGGGAATGGCAACTGCTGCCAAAATACCGAGTATTGCAATGACCAGCATTAACTCGATAAGGGTAAAACCTTTAGTTTTCTTATTTTTATTGATTGTCATTTTATACAGATGCCGGAGAAACCTGTGGACTATCGTAAAAATAAGAAACCCCTGAGAGTCAGGGGTTTCTTGGTTAAGCTACGACTATTAAATCGCTACCTTAACTATTAGCAGTAACCGTTGTTACAACCACCGCCTGTTTCGTTCCAATCGGAAATTCCGTCACCACCACCATTCGCAACACCAGTCAACACGTATGTATCGCCTGCTACGAATGCGCCAATAGCGTTAGGTGTAGCTGTGATCACCGGAACACCACCGTTGTCAGCAACCGCAACAGTGTTAACAAGAGCAGCGTTAGCAGCACGAGTCAACATGTTAGTAGTAACCTGGCCACGAACAGTTGGGGTACCAGCTGAAGTGTTACAAACAGCACCGGCACCAGCGCCAGCGTTTAATTCCCAGCAAGTTTCAACCTGGCTCTTAATAGGTGTAACAGCCAATTTAACTTCAGAGAATTCTGCTCGTCGTGTGTACTGAGCATACTGAGGAACAGCTACTGCTGCCAAAATACCGATAATCGCGATTACGATCATCAGTTCGATCAATGTAAAACCTTTTTGTACTTTAACCATTATGGTTTATCTCCAGAGATATAGAATTATGTGTAGATTTGTTGTCAAGCCAAACCCACGGTTTATGTATCGTCCGTGTGCCTAATGGGTTAAGTGCAGGTGATGTGCCAGCGTTGAAAGCTGTCAGGGGATGGATATAAATTCAATAAAAACAGATAGATAGAATAGGTGTTAACCAGTTACGATTGAGCTGTTTAACATTCTGAATTGGCAATTTTGTCATTAGGTGACATTCGGTTTGTCACAATTTAGCCAAAGTTTGATGGACGCCCCTAATCGTTGTCAGTGGTCGTCGGATTTATCGATGCCAAGTTGCTGAATTCGATATCGCAATTGACGATAAGTCAGCCCAAGTTGCTCTGCGGCTGCTTTACGGTTCCACCGAGTGTCATTCAGTGCGCTGATTAACCGGTGCTTTTCTGCATTGAAGCTACCAGAGGAATCGCTAGTTGGGCTCGATGGACTGATGTCGCGAATACCCGTGCTTCTACTGGAGATCTGCAAATCCTCTTGAGTGATAGTTTGATTCTCACACAACGCTACAGCACGCTCTAACAAGTTCTCCAACTCCCGGACATTGCCGGGGAAGTGATAGTTTTCCAGAGCGTCAACCGCTTCATCTGCGATGGCAGTAGGTTCAGACATCTGGTGTTCACGACATATCTTGTTGAGTACGAATGCTACTAGCTCTGGTATGTCTCCTGTTCGGTTTCGTAAACTCGGTGCCTCGAGTGCAATGACATTTAAACGATAATACAAATCATGCCGGAAGCGTCCCTCGTCGACCTCTAAGCCAGGGTCTTTGTGACTGGCGCTTAGAATACGCACATCGATTTTATGCTCATCGGTGCCGCCAACTGCTCGCACGGTGCGCTCTTGTATGGCGCGAAGAAGTTTAACCTGCATATGTAATGGCAGTTCTGCGACTTCGTCTAAAAACAGCGTTCCACCGTGCGCTCGAACAAAAAGCCCATCATGATCTGAAGTCGCTCCGGTGAAGCTGCCTTTTTTATGGCCAAACAATTCACTTTCCATAAGTTCAGAGGGTATTGCTCCGCAGTTGATGGCCACAAAGGGTGAGTTAGCCCGAGGACTGTTGCTGTGTATCAGTCGTGCGATAAGCTCCTTGCCGGTGCCGGATTCCCCCGTGATCCAAACGGGCGCATTAGTTCGGCTGAGTTTAAGAATCATTCGCCTAAGTTCTTGCATAGGCTCAGAACTACCAATCAGATGATCTGCTCCGATCAATGGTTGTACCGACGATGTAGCCTGGTCGCGATGCGACAATTGCTCAAGGGAGTGTGAGTTCTCAAACGAGTGATCGACGGATGCAGGCTGAGCTGGTTCAATTGTGTCAGGATTTTCTTGAAGGCCTTTTTTATCTGGTGAGACAGGGGTGTGCTCTAGTACAGCATCGTTAGCACTGTTGGCATTGACCGCAACCGCTTGCACGACCAATCGACGAAGTTGGTGAATATCGACAGGTTTTGAAACAAAGTCGTAGGCACCGTTTTTCATCGCTTCCACCGCCGCATCCATATTGCCATGGGCCGTGATCACCGCCACGGGTAGATTGGGTTGCGTCGATTGAATGTAACGTACAAAGTCCACACCGTTGCCATCGGGCAGTCGCATGTCGGTCAGGCAAACATCAAAATTGTAGGCCGCCAACAAGCTGCGTGCCTCTTCTAGGTTCGCCGCTGAGTGTATGTCCAGGCCCATTCGATTCAGTGTTAATGTCACTAATTCGCGAATGTCTGGCTCATCATCGATAATCAAGGCAGTTGCAGTCATATCAGGCGGCCATTTGAGCGCTGGTGGCTAGCGTTATACGAAAGTGTGCGCCAGTATCTGCTGGCAGAGATTCAAGGCTAGCCTTGTTCAATTCGCACAGTTCTTTGATGATATAGAGCCCTAAACCCGATCCATTTTGGTGTGTGGAATAAAATGGCTCAAACAACTTAACTTGATCGATATCTGAAATGCCTTTGCCATCGTCAGTAACATCGATCACGGCGTATCCGTTGCCGCTATGCCAGCATTCAACCCGTAAAGCGATTGATTCACCTTCATTGTGCAGTAGTGAGTTGCTGCAAAGATTCCATAACACCTGATCCAAGTGTTCAGGATCGAACATGCCTACCACAGAGTCCTCAATGGCTCTATCTAGAGTGAAGTTCTCACCGTGCTTTTCTGATTCAAATCGATCGCAAAATTCATTGACGAAGCCCGAGAGGTCGATGCTGTCCTGTCGAATTCTCTGGCCGTTGGAAAGTTGCATAACATCTTCGACAATTCGATTAATACGGTTGGCGTGTTTGCCAGCGATTTTCAACAGCCCGTGATCATCCTTGCCAAGCTCAGGAGATTCCTCCAGCAATTGGACCGCATGCGAGATTGCACTTAACGGATTTCTGATTTCATGCGCAATGCTAGCTGAGAGTTTTCCCAATGAGGCCAGTTTGAGTTGCTGATATTGTTGATTGATCGCCGCGTAGTCATCTAGCTTGATCAGTACCCCACCTGAGCTTAAGGGTATGAACTGAGGCAAAACATCCAGTCCAGTACTCTCAATGGTGATCGCTTTGGCAGCGAAGTTTTGATGCTTTTTCGCGTCTTCCAAACTGCGCATCAAGGATCCACACAGCCGTTTCAGGTGCATGGGTAGTGGACTGAATTCGGCACTCAGAAGCGTGCGAGCGGTATCGTTGATGAGCATGACCTGGTTGGCTGAGTCTATTACTACGACCCCAGAATCCAGTTCGCGAATAATTTCTTCATTCAGGTCGGCAATTTCCTTGACATCTAACGCAGCTCGATTGGCGCTAGCGACCGACACCTGCCGGTGGGCCAAACGACGCAAAGGCACGGTCAAAAACCAAGAGACAACAAACATCAGTAAACCTAAAAACGCGGTTTGTTCGAAATCGGCTGCCCAACGGCCAAACATCAAATTGGCGAACAGTTCTTCGGAAAGCACAATGGTTGTGGCGATCGCTGCGAACAACATGGCATGTCGAGCACCGGTGAGCTGGCTTAATAATGCGATGTTGATCAGCATCAATACACCTAGGCCACTTTGTACACCCCCGCTGGAGTACATCAATAAGCCAATAAACAATATATCGAGATAGTTCTGTAGAAAGAATTGAACGGCTACCGACGGCCTTTTATTGCGTGTCAGATAGACAAAAACCAAGGTGGTCACAACAAAACCCAAATGGCTAATCTCGAATAGGGCGGCGTGCCGCTGGCCGAGCGTGTGTTGTTCGAAGGCCAGGTAATAGACCGCGGCCAAAGCCGCCAGCAATAGCAGACGATACTGGTTAAACAGCCGCATGGCGCTCCAATTGGGAACGACAGGTTGCTGCTCAGGAGGCAGATGATTTGGGTGATCGAGCTGAATCAAGGCCAATCGGGTCGTCGGGCTAGGGAATCCAACCCAATCGGAGCAAGTTCCAGACCACGGACTCTCTATATAAGGTGTCTTTGATCCACCAGTGCCCAGTGAAGGGATGTGGTGGCTAGGCTAGCTGGGTATGCAGCCAATCGGTCGGCAGAGCTAGATTGGCTGCGGCGCTCGCCGCGGACGCTAACTTTGCTGGGCCTGAAGCGCCGGGTGTTCAGGGGCGGTTTGTTCTAACACCCGAAGGGTGTCGGCTTTGAGGTCTGTCTGGCCCATCGAGCCATAGGCACTCGCCATCAATGCCAGGGCATTGGGCACATGCTTTGATTCTTTGAAATGCTCCAAGAGAAAGGTCACCCGATTGATGGCGGCCACCATGGCGCCTCGATCATAGTAAAACTGGGCAGTCGTTAATTCATGACGGGCCATTTCATCGCGTAAATACTGCATTCTTTCCAGCGAATCAGGCACATATCGGCTGTCTGGGAATCGACGAATTAAGGCATCAAACTCTGCATAGGCGGAACGCAACCAGTTCTGATTCACCTTAGACATATCTCGCGGAAAAATTCGTTCCATAAAGGACCCACCCCGAGAAAAATGACTCAATCCTTTCATGTAGTAGGCATAATCAACGTTTTCGCTGCGCGGGTAGAGCTTGATGAACCGATCGGCCGAGGAGATGGCGTTGTCGTATTCATCTTGTTTGAAGTACGCATAGGCAATATCCAGCTGAGCCTGCTGGGTGTAGTTGCCAAAGGGGTAGCGAGCGCCAAGGGTTTCGAAATAGTCGATGGCCGTCAGAAAATCCCCTTGGTCCAGCGAGCGTTTTGCTGCCCGGTACAGGCTTTCTGCTGTGGATGAGTCTGTGACAGTGGTGTTATTTGAAGCACAGCCTGTGAGCGTCAGTGTCGCTAGGACGGTCACGACCAGGGCCGATTGGCGAGCCGTTTGGCGAATTTTCGTCATCATCGGAAAAGTATAGCGAATCTGAGCCCTTCCGCCCTTATATAAGTTAGTGACCGAGAATATGTTCGTATACGATCATGACAGATAGTGAATTAACGGAAGCTTCGCAAAATGAGGCCGAAGTGCCGCTGAGCTCGGCGGGCACACGGCTGGATGCCATGGCCGCTGCGTTGTTTCGCGACTATTCTAGGAGTCGTTTACAACGTTGGATTGAGGCGGGGTATTTAACGGTGAACGGCGAATCGCGCAAGCCGCGGTTCAAGTTACTCGGTGGAGAACAGCTGGAATTGCGTTTACCTCCGGATATCCAATTGCAGTCCTGGGAAGAAGCCTTAGAAGATGGGTCTGCCAAGGTTCAACCCACCGACCTTCCCGTGAACTACGTACACAAAGACGACGATGTCTTTGTTATTAACAAGCCAGCCGGTTTAGTGATGCACCCAGCACCGGGGCATCGCGACGATACGTTGATGAAGGGAGTGCTGTATCAGTACCCTATGCAGCAGCAGCTCCCCCGCGCGGGTATTGTGCATCGTTTGGATAAGGACACCTCTGGACTGTGTGTCGTGGCGCATTCGATTCGCGCGCACACCTCATTGGTTCAGCAACTGCAAACTCGCGAATTGGGTCGAGAGTATCTGGCCATTGTTATGGGAGATCCACAGCAATCGGGTGTTATTGATGAACCGATTGCCCGGCACCCTAAAGATCGAAAACGCATGGCGGTAGTGTCTGGTGGAAAGTCTGCACGAACGCACTTTGTGGTGCTTGAACGATTTGATGGCTGTGCTTTGGTGTCGGTGAAGTTAGAAACTGGGCGCACTCATCAAATACGCGTACATATGCTGCACATCGGCCATCCATTACTCGGTGATCCGGTATACGGAAGAGCCACGCGAACTCGCCGATTATCACTACCGGAAACTGCAGCTCAGTTTTCGCGACAAGCGCTCCATGCAACCCGCTTGTCCTTGGTGCACCCAGCCGACAACGAACTTATGACTTACCAGTGCGATATGCCAAGCGATATGGATCTGGTGCTGCAAGTGCTTCGAGCTTCTGCATGACCATCGATATTGTAAAACCCAGCTGGTCTGCACCAAAGTGTGTGCGTGTGTTCAACAGTACGCGGATAGGTGGGTATAGTCAGCCACCGTTTGACTCAATGAATCTTGGATTGCATGTTGATGATGATGCCGACACCGTACAGAAAAATCGACATTACTTGCAGCAACAGTTGCGAATGCCCGGTTCGCCACTGTGGATGAATCAGGTGCACGGCACGGATGTGTATCGTCTGGAAGACAAAGCACCCACTGAGACCATCGTGGCTGATGCCGCGTTGACGACGGTAGTGAACCGTGTCATCACCGTTATGACAGCAGACTGTTTGCCTGTGGCCATTACCAATGAATCAGGCACTCAGGTGGCGGTAGCTCATGCTGGTTGGCGCGGACTGGCGAACGGTGTACTGCAAAAAACCTTGGCTACCTTCTCAGCCGCGGAGCGATTGTACGCTTGGCTGGGTCCGGCCATTGGACCACAGGCTTTCGAAGTGGGGCAGGACGTCTGGGAGGCCTTTGTCAGCGTGAACCCAGACACTGGCAGCGCATTTGAACCCATTGCTTCCACGCAAGGTAGCCCGCCTAAATACCTAGCTAATATCTATCAATTGGCAAGGGATGCATTGTCGCAGGAACACCGAATTGAGATCAGTGGGGGTGAGTGCTGCACCTTCACGGACAAAGAGCGCTTTTACTCCCATCGCCGAGACAATATTCGCAGTGGCAGGATGGCGTTGTTTGCCTGGCTAGAGCCGCACTAAGTCTTCGCGTGGGTTCGCCATAGTTTGACGTGGTGATGTTGAAATATCTTTGTGCAGCACCATGTTCTATTCAGCCAGAATAGCACCCGAGTGCGTTCGTTCAGGCATTGTTAACGACAACGAGATTGACCATGCGACTAGATAAACTGACAAGCAAATTTCAGCTGGCGCTACAAGAAGCGCAATCGCTTGCGATCGGACGAGATCACCAATTTATTGAAGCAGCCCATTTGATGCTGGCGTTTTTAGACCAGGATGGAGGCGGTGTACGTCCACTATTGGCCCAATCGGGTGTCAATGTGAATGGACTGCGCGCGGGTTTGGGTCAGATGCTTGATAATTTGGCTAGCGTACAAGGTGGCAGTGGGCAGTTGCATGTATCCAATGAGCTCAATCGCCTGTTGAATTTGACCGAGAAGAAATCGCAGCAACGCGGCGATCAATATATTTCAACAGAGCTCTTTGTACTGGCTGTGTTGGAAGAAAAGAAAAATTCTGTTGCTGAGCTGATGATTGAGCAAGGCGCGAACCTTGCCGCTATTGAAAAAACCGTTTCTGACATTCAGGGTGATGAGCCAATCAATGACCCCAATGCCGAAGAGCAGCGTCAGGCCCTAGAGAAGTACACCATTGATCTCACTGAACGAGCAGAGCAGGGCAAGATTGATCCGGTAATTGGTCGGGACGATGAAATTCGTCGGGCTATTCAAGTGCTCCAGCGCCGAACCAAAAACAACCCGGTTATCATCGGTGAACCAGGTGTGGGTAAAACCGCCATTGTCGAAGGATTGGCTCAGCGCATTGTGGACGGTGAAGTTCCTGAAGGTGTGCGCAACAAGCGAGTATTGTCGTTGGATATGGGGGCGTTGATCGCGGGTGCAAAGTTCCGTGGTGAATTTGAGGAACGACTAAAGGCGGTGCTGAACGATCTGGCCAAGCAGGAAGGTCAAGTAATTTTGTTCATTGATGAAATCCATACTATGGTAGGAGCCGGTAAGGCCGAGGGTGCGATGGATGCGGGCAACATGCTCAAACCAGCTCTTGCGCGTGGTGAATTGCACTGTATAGGCGCGACTACGCTAGATGAGTATCGACAGTATGTGGAAAAAGATGCCGCCCTTGAGCGACGTTTCCAAAAAATTATCGTCGATGAACCTACCGTGGAACACACCATTGCCATATTGCGTGGCTTGAAAGAGCGTTACGAAGTGCACCATGGTGTTGAAATTACAGATCCTGCTATCGTATCTGCTGCGACGCTGTCTCATCGATATATCAGTGATCGTCAGCTGCCGGACAAGGCGATTGATTTGATCGACGAAGCGGCCTCTCACATCCGCATGGAAATTGATTCCAAGCCAGAAGAGCTGGACAAGCTTGAACGGCGCTTGATTCAACTCAAAATTGAACGCGAAGCGTTGGCCAAGGAAACCGATGATGCATCATTACAGCGTTTGCAAAAGCTGGATGAAGATATCGATGCTGTGGCAAAAGAGTATGCGGATCTGGAGGAGATTTGGCTTGCAGAGAAAGCGTCAGTCCAGGGATCAACAGGGATTAAAGAAGAGCTTGAGCGTGTGCGCTTAGAACTAGAAACAGCCCGAAGAGCTGGTGATCTTGCTCGCATGTCGGAGTTGCAGTATGGCCAGATACCGGCTTTGGAGAAGCAACTGAAGGAAGCCTTGGAGTCGGCAGATCAAAGTGACATGCAATTGCTGCGCAACAATGTAACGGCCGATGAAGTCGCAGACGTTGTGTCCAAATGGACGGGTATACCAGTGAGCAAAATGCTCGAAGGTGAAAAGGAAAAGCTTTTGCGTATGGAAAACGAATTGGCTAAGCGAGTTGTCGGGCAATTTGAGGCAGTGGAAGCGGTGTCGGATGCCGTGCGCCGCTCCAGAGCTGGGCTGTCTGATCCGAAGCGGCCGATTGGTTCTTTTCTGTTTCTGGGGCCCACCGGTGTGGGCAAAACCGAACTCACCAAATCGCTGGCTGAATTCCTGTTTGATAGTGAAGAGGCCATGGTACGAATCGATATGTCCGAGTTTATGGAGAAGCATTCGGTAGCTCGATTAATTGGAGCGCCTCCGGGGTACGTGGGTTATGAAGAAGGCGGCTATTTAACCGAAGCGGTACGGCGTAAACCCTATTCGGTGATATTGCTTGATGAAGTTGAAAAAGCGCACAGTGATGTGTTCAATATCTTGCTGCAGGTGTTGGATGATGGTCGGCTTACCGACGGTCAAGGTCGAACAGTGGATTTTCGTAATACCGTTATTGTTATGACCTCTAACCTGGGTAGTCATGTGATTCAGGATCTTGCCGGTGCGGATAACTATGCCCAGATGAAATCGTCGGTGATGGAGATTGTCGGCCAACATTTCCGACCTGAATTTATCAACCGAATTGATGAAAGTGTTGTGTTTAGACCACTGGCTAAGGAACACATTCGCATGATCTGCGGTATTCAAATTCGACAGCTCGAAAAACGGCTGGAATCACGCGACTACGATTTGGAAGTCAGCGACGCGGCACTGGATTTCTTAGGTGAAGCTGGGTTCGATCCGGTCTATGGTGCGCGACCGTTAAAACGGGCCATTCAAGAGTATGTCGAGAACCCACTGGCGCAAGCGATATTGGGTGGTGAGTTTGTGGGTGGCGATACTATTTCGGTCGATGTCTCAGGTGATAAGTTGAGTTTTAATAAAGGTACAGTGACGCCACTGGCGGCTACCATGCATTAACCGATTCCGCCTGCTGCTGGTGGCCAGCTACCGGCGGCAGGTTGGGGCACTTGCACCACAATGCCTGTGATGTTGTCGGTGCCGCCGCGAGCGAGTGCGAGTTTAACCAGTTCGTTTAACGCCTGTTGTGGGTTCGGGATGACCAAATTGGCCTCCACCTCATGCCGAGCGACATCTTTAAATAAACCATCGCTGCACAGTAAAAATCGATCGCCCGCTTCAACACTAATCTGGCGCACTTGAACATCCAGCTGATCGCTGACGCCAATCGCTCTGGTGATCACGTTCGAAGACGGATGATTTTCTGCGTCTTCTTCACTGATCTCACCCAACCGGTGAAGCTCTTGTACCAAACTATGATCTTCGGTGAGTTGATGCATGGTTCCGTCTCGGAATCGATAAATACGGCTGTCTCCGGCCCATAGTACATAGGCTTTGTTGCCCAACAGATAGAGCGCCGCCACTGTGCTACCCATAACCTGGCCTTGGGCTTCATTGCGGCAAAAATCGTTGGCGTCATCAAGCCGAGTCAGCAGCTCGTGTACATCGTGTTCCGCATCACCGAGGCTAACAAACGAGACCAATTTATCTATGATGCACTGACTGGCTCGATCGCCTCGGCTGTGGCCACCCATACCATCGGCCACCACCCAAAGCCCAGCCTCGCGGGCATCCAGGAACGCATCTTCGTTCATTTTTCGAACGAGTCCCACAACCGACGTCGCTGTTGAGAAACAATGATTGCCTGCGGATACGAAGGCGTTAGTGGCGTTCATAGCGATAAGTGACTGGACCATAATTTAATAGCAGTGACTGTGAGTATACCTGCGACGAAACCGGGTGCACCTTTGATACAATCAATTCGCTGAATTTGTGCTCCTTATCATTTAACCCGTTGCCCCAAATCATGAGCGTCCGAACTCGTTTCGCCCCAAGCCCCACTGGGTATCTGCATATTGGCAGCGCCCGAACGGCGTTGTTTTGTTATCTATTCGCAAGACAACAAGGGGGTGAATATATTCTGCGAATCGAAGATACCGACCGGGAGCGCTCAACATCAGAGTCGGTTCAGGCGATTCACGATGGCCTGGAGTGGCTGGGGCTAAAGCAGGATGAAGGCCCGTTTTTTCAAACTGAGCGGTTTGATCGGTATCGTGAAGTAATCGACCAATTGTTGGAGTCAGGGCATGCCTATCATTGTTACTGCACGCCTGAAGAACTCGATGCGATGCGTGAAACCGCGATGGCTAAAAAGGAGAAACCTCGCTACAACGGCTACTGGCGAGATCGCAAGGACACACCTCCTGACGGTGTAAAACCTGTAGTGCGATTTAAAAACCCCTTGACCGGATCGGTGGTGATCAATGATTTGGTCAAAGGCGACATCGAGGTTGAAAACGCCGAACTTGATGACCTTATTCTACTGCGCTCGGATGGTTCTCCCACCTACAACTTATCGGTGGTGGTTGACGATATTGATATGCAAATATCACATGTCATTCGTGGTGACGATCATGTGAACAATACGGTAAGACAAATCAATTTGTTTTCCGCACTAGGCGCTACACTGCCGGCGTTTGCTCACCTACCGATGATTTTGGGTGAAGATGGTAAGCGTTTATCCAAACGCCATGGCGCGGTCAGTGTGATGCAGTATCAGCAACAGGGTTACTTACCGGATGCGTTACTGAATTATTTGGTGCGACTCGGCTGGTCCCACCAGGATCAAGAATTGTTTAGTCGTGATGAGATGATCCAGCTGTTCTCTTTAGAAGCTGTAAATAGAGCCGGTGCGGTATTTGATAACAAGAAGCTGGAATGGGTGAATCAGCAACATATACAACAGTTACCCGCCGATGAATTAGCGGTTGCTGTGCAGCCCTATCTACAAAACTTGGATACTACGACCACCGATGCTCCTGCCCTGTCTGCGGTTGTTGATCTGTTGCGTGAACGCGCCAAGACATTAGTTGAATTGGCTCAGAGCGTTCGTTATTTTTATCAGGCACCCCGTGAATACGACCCCAAAGCGGCCAAAAAGCAACTCACTAGCGATGCGATGCCCCGCCTAGAACGGATGATGCAAAACTTCGAAGCATTGGAGGAATGGAAACCCGCAGCCATTGAGGCCGCCATACAAAACACCGTTGATTCTCTTGAGGTAGGTTTTGGCAAGATCGGTTTACCGCTTCGCGTTGCTATCACCGGTAGCACAGCCTCGCCAGCCCTTGACCAAACCCTTGCTCTGATCGGCCGCCCCCAAACCCTCACGCGCCTCCAATCCGCCCTCGATTGGGGTCGGACCAACCTAACCGATTGATGTTCAAAGAAAATCACTGAAAATTAGCCAGAAAATAGCCGTTAAATCGATAATATCGCGCCACAAATCATGGGATTAGGGTTCGGCTCCGACCCGACCCGATAGAGTGGATAGTTCTGTATAATCGCTGGCTCCTGCTGTGGGGCTATAGCTCAGCTGGGAGAGCGCTTGCATGGCATGCAAGAGGTCGGCGGTTCGATCCCGCCTAGCTCCACCATATTTCCAGATTCAAGCTTAATCCTCCACATTGAGCTCTTATTTACTGCTAATCAAGTCTATTCTCAATCCCACGATCTACACGCGCTAGTTAAGAGCGCTGATGTTGCCGGGTTAAAAGAAGCGTTGTTAGCAAATCCAGCTTTGGATGTGCGGGACGACCATAATCGATCACTGTTGCAGAACGCGCTTTTCGCAAATAACAACGACATAGTCGCATTGCTTTTGGCCCAAGGGCAAAATGCCAATGACAAAACGCTTGGCTTTAAGAAGCGCCCATCGCTTCATATTCCCATTGAAAAAAGCAACCGAGAGGTAGTTCAAATGCTTCTCGATGCAGGGGTTGACCCGAGCGCTACTGATAGCACTGGGAAGACAGGTAGTGCGTGACCCGAATAAGCTGCAACCAGATCCTGAGACTATGACCGTCGGCAGAACACTTTACGAAGAGGGTGACTTAACATCCGATATTCCATCTTGTAAATCATGTCATGGAATGCCGGATACAAAAACGGTGTCATCGTTAACCCCGAAACTCCATGGTCTGAATATCGATGTTGTAGTAAGCCAGCTTAAGCGTTATAAGAACGGGATTCGTAATAACGACGAAGATGGAGTCATGAGAGCAATAGCGGAAAAATTGTCTGAGGAACAGATTAAATCCCTTTCCCAGTACATTTGGATGCTCGGCGCTGAGTAAATAGAGCCT
>JAHQVR010000063.1 GCA_019634245.1 Gammaproteobacteria bacterium | reverse complement strand
CACCCTAGATTAAACAACTAGGTGGCAAAGCCTCCTACTGAGCGTCAGTATCTCATTCACCTCAGCGCTGTAAAACAATACATCCGCAACAATTCAAACGATATTCTCGGCAAATCTTTATTAGTATTTTTTTAAATGTATCGATCTACCTTTCCGGTATAACGGCATAGTAGGTTTTCATCAAGATCGTTTTTATCGTACGCGCCCAGCAATATTCCTCGCGTTCTCGATGCTCCGCGGTTTTGAATTATTTGTTCATCAGATCGCGTTGTGCGCTGAGAGCACCTGCGTGCCCAGTCCGCTAATTTTTCATAGAATCCATCGAGAATCTCTGCATGGCTATTACCACCTCCTAGATCGTTGAATTCGTTCGGATCGGTTTCTCTGTCAAACAACATAGGACGGAAACCCCCTTCGGCATGAACAAAGGTATATCGATGATCAGCCAACATAAACAAACGAGCATCCTTGGGCTCTACGCCCAACTTCATACACATAGGCGTCTGGGAGTAGTCGTATTCACTGATCACATAGTCACGCCAAGACGTGGGAGTGTCACCGTGAAGAAATGGCAAAATAGAGCGGCCTTCAACAATGTGGGTAGGCACTTCGCCACCAGCATATTCAATAAAAGTGGCACACAAATCGATACCCTCAACCAAAGCGTCACACTCGCTGCCTCGGGTACTGTCTGATGCTTCACTTGGATCGTAAACTATCAATGGCACCTTGACGGATGCCTGATGAAAAAGATCTTTTTCCCCAAGCCAATGATCACCTAAATAATCACCATGGTCTGAGGATACGACAATCATCGTATCCTGCATCTCATCGTTCGCCTCGAGGTACTCAAACAGCCTTCCCAACTGATCGTCACACTGTTTGATTAAACCCATATAGGCCGGTATCACTTTGTCACGCACTTCTTTTCGATGAAAAGCCTGACCAATGACATTGTTCATAAACGCGCTATAGACGGGGTGAGTATTGTCTCTTTCGCTGTCGTGCCGATTGACTGGAAGAACATGAGATGAGTTGTACATGTCATGGTAGGGAGCTGGAACAATATAGGGCCAATGCGGTTTGATATAGGATAAATGGCAGAGCCAAGGCTCGTCACTACCCTTTTTCTGATCTATAAATTCAATGGCTTGAGACGTTAGCCAAGGGGTTTCAGAATCCTCTTCACGAATATTCGCCTGCATAGACGCATTACTCATTAAAAAACCTGACGCCACATCACCAGCGTCGGTGATACCTGAGTTGGCGTGGTGATGCCAGGCGTTGTCAGCGGTATAGCCTTTTGCGTGCAAGTAATCGTTGTAGGCTGACGGCGGCTGGTGATAGTAGCCATTTGGACCTTCTGTAAACAAACCATCTTCGCGGGTAAATACGTCAAATCCACACTCAGCGACACGTGCACCAATGACAGAGTCGCTCGCCAACCCTAACCGCTCCATGCCGTCACTATCGACCTTCATATGCGTCTTACCCACCAAGGAACAGCTCATTCCCAATTTGCGCAGGTGATCGCCCAAGGTGAGCTCCCCCACCTTCAACGGAAAGTTATTCCAAGAAGCCCCGTGACTGTGAACATATCGGCCAGTGTAATAAGACATGCGTGACGCCCCACAGACCGGCGACTGCACGTAACAGTTATTGAATCGCACGCCTTTTTCTGCCAATCGATCGATATGAGGCGTGTGAAGATGCGGATGACCTGCACAGCTAAGGTAATCGAACCGCAGCTGGTCATACATTATAAATAATATGTTCTTAGCTTTAGCCATCTAGTGATCTGACCCTGAGAGTGGACTTTGATTTACAAATTAAGCACGGGCAGCTTAGCACCACCTGTAGCACTCACCCTTCGAGTAAGTGGAAAGTGGGTAAAAAACGACAAACAACTATCGCTGCTAAGAGTTCTTTGCAGAATAATATTGAGTAACCGCCCCGTCACCCGACGGACGTTGGGATGGCGGACGAACGCGATCAGACAACCCCGCTGCCTTTTGCACAAAATCTAAAGGTCCCTCCCAATCAAAATTTCGATAAACCGCCGCTGCTTGCGCAAAAGGTGGTGATTGGGCAAACAGTTGAAAGGTCAAACGGTGCGATCCATAGTCTGAATTCAACATATCCCGAGCCATCGCAAGAAGCTTACGTCGGTCATCTGCCTGCCAAGTGTCATTGATCGTGTAGAACTTATCCATCCAGGGCTTGGTATCCGGGGCGTCGAAGTTTGCTGCATTAGGTGTAACACATAGCTGACCACCGCACAGCTCACGAGCCGTGTGTGTCATTTTGTTCAGTTGGTCTAATGCTGTACATCTGCCCGCATACAGTAACGACTGATTTGGCATGCTCAATCCCGCCGGCGATGTCTCCGCAAGAGCAATCGAAGCAGTTAGGTGTGCGTTTATATTCTCGCGCCAGATAGCGAGCTCGGTTAATTTCGCTTGAACGGCCGGCTGCTTTTCAAGCCCAGTCTGTTTGCAGTTAAATAATGCTGCTCCAATCATCATGTCCGCTAATTTCAGCGTTCTTTGAACAAACGCAAAGGCGGAATATCGGTGTAGGGTTGAACGTATAAACGTTGCGGCTTTCGTGTGCCGATAAAACAATACGTTCTCCCAGGGGATCAACACATTGTCGAAAATCACCATAGCATCGACTTCATCAAATTTATTGGCTAGTGGATAATCACGACCATCAGCTCGAGGACAACCACCCTGTGCCCCAGCAAACCCTCCCCGGCAGATAAACTTCAACCCCGGAGAATTTAAATCACAGATAAATCCCAAAGCCCAATCGCTCATCGCGTCATTACCCCAATTGGCAATAGTGGGTTTTGTGAAGGCCTGATTAGCATAAGCGGCTGCTGTTTCGTATTTCGCTCCACGAACCACAATGCCCGCATCTGTCTCTTTGACTAAATGCAGTAGCATGTCCGGATCTTGCTCACTGGGGGCAAGAGAACGATCACCTTTGGGATCAGTGTTGGCCGACACATGAAAAGGATCGTTATAAAGAACCTTTTCAATATGATTTTTAATGTTCTCAGAAAACTGAGGGTCAACCTCATTTAATACATCTTGGCCATCGTACAAGGACCACATCTCACCCACAGTTTCATCACCAATGCGTGTGACAACACCACCTATATCTTCCATAACCTGATCTGTTGCGCGACGCTTCGCCCACCAGTCATCTTGTGTGATAGGCAAAGCGTTACCGACGGCGTTAATTTCACCGCCCTGTTCAACCGTCATCACATCTTTTGTAGCGGCTTCATGTTGCATGTCGTAGACACGGGCGCGCACATCGACAATGGGTTTGAACATCGGATGAGTGGTCACATCATGGACGCGCTCGCCATTGATATAAACCTCACGATTATCTCGAATGGAATCGCGGTATTCATCACCTGTTCTTATCACTAATAGACTCCAAAAAAAGTTGAAAACGGCTTATGCCAACGTATTTACCCTACACATTAGATCAGTAAACGGTTTTCATGGGAAGGTTTTGATCCATTTTTTTGACACGTTCGATTTACGCACGGCCCATCTGATAAAACTCATCATTGGGCCGCATATCAGTGACGCCTGCCAGTCGATTAGACAGAGCAAAAAAGGCGGTGATTGCCCCGATATCCCAAATGGCCTCATCATCAAATCCGTGGTCGTTGAGCGCTTGAAAATCTGCGGCCTCCAAAGCAGCTGAGTCCACCGCGACCTTGCTGGCAAAATTAAGCATCGCCTTCTGACGATCGCTGATATCCGCTTTACGATAGTCAGTGGCTAACTGATCAGCCAAGCGAGGATTTTTCTCGCGTATGCGCACAATCGCACCATGAGCTATCACACAATACAAACAGTTGTTCAAAGCAGAGGTCACGACAACGATCATCTCCCGTTCGCCTTTGGTCAAGACACTTTCCTTTTCCATCAGTGCATCGTGATAGGCAAAAAACGCTCGGAATTCTTCAGGGCGGCGCGCCAGCACACGAAACACATTGGGAACGAACCCAGCTTTCTCTTCCACGGCAGAAATTCGTTCGCGTAGATCGCTGGGTAGCGACTCCATTGCCGGTGCTGGATAAATAGGTGTCGACGATGACATTATTCGCATTCTCCTAATTTGATAGCTGATTTTAGTCAATTGATTAAAGCAACGAATTCGATCACCGCTCTACCCATGGAACTCAGAGCGTGAGTAAACCTGCAGACTACTCTTAACAGGTTTGTTTTGGTGTCATGCGTTGAGATACTCAGATAGACGAAAGCGCTGGGCTTGCACTGTTGCAAACTATGGCCATCCTCTCATAGAGTGCCTGAAAATTGGCGAAAAAATCTCTTATCCTGCCCCAAACTGAATGATCGAATTGTCTCTCAACAAAGTGACGGAAACTCCGTCCCGCACTTTGTTAATTGCGCAGATGCGTATACGATTAATCGACTCGGCCAAAATTTCATCAAACAAGGAAAGGAATAGCAATGGATTCAACTATAAGTAAAAGCAAATTGTTCTGTTTGCTATGGCTTACCCATCTACTTATCGGCTGCGCTACAGATAACACTGATGCGGTGTCGGTGACTGCCAACGATGGCTCTGCCGATGGGCAATGGGTAAGAATACCCAGTGACTCTGAGCAAGCAGCGGAAATTAAATATTTCGGATTCGTCGACATCACACTAGATGAAGAGGCTGATTCACAATTTTTTGAGGCGGGATTTGCCCGATTTGATCGAACCATTCCTCTTAGCGAGATACTCAGCAATTTCAAACAACCTGCGATCGATAGTTGCGACTTCAGACAGCAAGAGCCAGGTGATTCCACAGCGTTAGAGTTTAGAGATGAACTTGATTTTCGTGAATATAGCTACGAGTTTGTTGGAGCTGGAGACAGTGTTAAAGTCGTTTCCGGTGGCCGAAGCTACGCCAATTTAACCCGAACCAGTACTAACCCGGCCGATGCCGTTCAATATGAGACAGACGTGGGCAGCCTTCCAGTCACTATTGGTGGCTTGAAACTCGGAAATCTATTACTAAAAACACGTGCGCTTCGGGTGTCTGCTCCAGGCGATGTTTTTCCAGCATTTTCTGGTGTCGTGATGCCCCCGATTGACGAGGTTAAACAATTTAAGCCGAATCGGTCTAAACGGATCTCTGCCGATACACAGTTTCGATGGCGTCAAGGGCGATACTCATCAGACCCAGAGGTGCGCGTTCAGATAGAAGCTGGCGGTGGTGGAAAAGCCATATTCTGTGCTGCGGCGGATGACGGGCGTTTTACCATTCCAGAAGCCACCAAAGCGTTGATGCAGGATGTGAGTATACCTGGCCCTTCCGCATACCGTGATGCGGTCTGGTTTTATCTAAGAAAGGACGCAGTACTTATATTGACCCAATCAAGTTACTACTGAGCGGGTGGTTATAAACAAAGCCATTTCACAGGCCTCACCTCTCGAGACATATGGATATTTTAGGCCGTAAGGACGCTTAGCGCCAGACGGGGCAAACATCTATACCCCTTGCCAATTGCGCCAAGGCATTTGCTACATAATTCCGCGCGTCCGTGACTTCACCCGCCAAGACCCTGCGCTTCTTAACTAATCCCGATATCGCTGACTCATTCGTCATGCAACGATGATACGAATTTAGTTCCTCTATCGCTCGGGGCATTTGCTACATAATTCCGGCGATCATCAAAGATAACCTACTGTATTTTCAATCAGTTATCCAATTTTTTAATTTACCCACCGGTGAATTACGCTGATACTGTAATGAGGTTTATCGCAAACGGACTTGCATGAAACTCATTTCCCTCATAAACTGTATAAAACAACAGTTATCTAACTGGGCTATTTGGCGCAGGTTTCAGTCATCTGCACATGATCAGCTTTTATTCAATCATCCGTACAATCGCCAGCTGGCGGCTGTGCCTTGGCAGAGGTTTTCGATGCACGATTTAACCAAGCGTCAAACAGAAATACTGGAAATGATCCAGTCCCACATCGAAGACACGGGCTACCCGCCCACACGCACGGACATTTGTGAGCACTTTGGCTTCCGCTCCCCCACGGCCGCCGATGATCACTTGAAAGCGTTGGAGAAAAAAGGCGTTATCGAACTCATCCCTGGAGCCTCACGAGGCATCCGTTTGCTGGGTGAATACGACAACGATGGCATTCCTTTAGTTGGGCGGGTAGCGGCAGGCGAACCCATTGTGTCCGAAGAGCACATCGAAGAATACCTTCCCGTCGACCCAGACATGTTCTACCCATCAGCCGACTACTTTCTGCGAGTCAATGGTATGAGTATGCAAGACGTTGGCATTCTCGATGGTGACTTACTCGCCGTACATGCCACTGAAGACATCCAGACAAACCAGATCGTGGTAGCACGCGTCGATGATGAAGTCACTGTTAAACGCTTTCGTCGTCGCGGCAACATCGTCACGTTGCTACCAGAAAATGACGATTTCGATCCTATTCGAGTTGATTTGCGTGAACAGGATTTTGCGATAGAAGGTTTGTATGTCGGAGTGTTACGCCGCGACCATTAGTGCGAACCTACCACTCTCAACTCATAACGCCTGACTCATAGGCTGCGGTATGAAACCAGCACTTGAGGAGCTCGTAAAATCGCACCCATCGGTCTGGCTTGGTCGAGATCAATACAATGATTTAACCAGCATCCCCAGCGGATTTACCTCGCTTGATCAAGCCCTACCCTCTTCTGGCTGGGCGATGGGCACTGTGACAGAACTACTGATAAGCCAACAGGGCATTGGTGAGTTCAGTTTACTTTTGCCAGCTCTTAAGCATGTCACTGAAAATGATCAATGGGCTGTACTGATCAAACCACCCTACATACCCTACGCACCTGCGCTGACAAACGCAGGTATTAATCTGGAGCGGTTGTTGATCATCGACAGCGACTCAGATACCGATACTCTCTGGGCTACAGAGCAAGTACTGCGCTGTGGTCTATTCAGTGCGGTGGTCAGCTGGGTGTCACGTAGCGATGCAAAAAAACAGCGTCGCTTACAACTTGCGGCTGAAACAGGACGCACCTGGGCAGCAGTATATCGCCCCGCACACGCTCACAAAGAACACTCGCCATCGGCACTTCGCATCACACTGGCTTTAAATGACGAGCATTTGCAGCTGGATATCATCAAATCTCGTGGTGGCACACCACAAACTGTGCTGGTTAACTTGAATGAATTCGATCATTCGCAAGGCAGCGTTTGGCCTGGTATCAAAGACTGCACCGATTATCATGCCAGCCGGCTAGCCACGTTATCCAGCCTACCGGCAACGCGTTAAACCACCTCCATTCAGCCGCCTTCTATGCTCTGGGCTTCCCTACATTTTCCTCAGCTACCCATCGATCGGCTAAGCGAACCATCGAGCGATACACCCATTGTGGTTATCCAACAGTCCGGCGCTCAGAAAACCATTATGTCTTGCAATACAGCGGCAAAGAAGCGCGGCATCCACAAGCGGCTTACGCTAAAAAGCGCCTATGCTATCGCACCCGATTTACTAGTCAACGATTACAACGAAACAGAGCAATCAGAACACATCCGGCAACTCACGCTGTGGGCATTACACTATTCATCATGGGTCACGCCTCGACCACCGACCACGGTGGTACTCGAGATAGCGGGCAGTTTGACTCTATTCGGTGGATTAACTCCGCTAATTCAACGGATCTTAAAAGCAGCAGAAGCCCAGCATCTAACGATGCGCATCGGCGTTGCACCCACGCCAGCCGCCGCAACCTTGTTAGCAGAATCAGGTGCAACCAGACCAGTACTTGACAGCCATTCTTTGAGCGAAGCGCTGAGCGATATTGCTGTGGAGTACTTACCTTTGGATGCGTTTACATTTCATGGCTTACGCCAATCTGGCATTAGAACCTTAGGTCAGCTTCGCTCTATGGAACCAGCGGCGTTGACTCGCCGCTTCGGTCACACGCTAACGGATTACCTGTTTAAACTCGATGGCACACTACCCGACCCTTGTACAGCTTTTAAAGCTCCAGAACGTTTTACCGAAAGCCTAGATCTCCCCTTAGAAACACAAGACACCGGAGCATTGGCTTTCCCACTAAATCGACTGTTACATGCTTTGTGCGGCTACTTAAAAGCAGGTGATCATGGCATTAAAGAAATGACACTTGAAATGTTTCACCACAAGCACCCTACCACTTCTGTGATATTAAAATTCTTAGATGCGACAGCTAACCACTCGCATCTGCTCAAAGTGGCTAATGAAAAATTGTCAAACACTCAACTACCTGAACCGGTCATTCGACTTCGCCTTAGCGCCGAAGGCTTTGCTGATGTTGCCAGAGCCGGCAAAGATCTTTTTCGAAAAAGTCAGGCCCATGCCAGCAGCATCGAGCAGGTGTTCGATACGTTGTCCGCTCGGTTGGGTAAAGAGGCACTGTATACCGCTGTGCCGGGTGATGACCACCGCCCTGAGAAAGCCTGGCTCAGCGCTTTGTTTGGTTCTCACGAACCTCCAGGTGATTGGCCAGCGCGTCCTTTGTGGCTACTAAGACAACCCGAAGTGGTCAGTGAGCCATTGACTCTCGCATCAGCCGCCGAGCGCATTGAAAATGGTTGGTGGGACAACCCTGATGTGCGCAGAGACTACTTCATCGCCCACAATCGCCAAGGCACGCATTACTGGGTCTTTCGATTAAGACAAAAACCATCCCAGCTCTACATACACGGCATCTTCGCCTGATCCTCTACCCAAACAATAATGTGAACTGGTTAACAAAATTCCAATCAATGGACCCAATTCGATAGCTATATCGTTGTATTTGCTAATAATTACAACACTATTGATGGCCGATTCGTCATTCCTAATAGCCTAAAAATTTGTGAATTGGCGCGAGAAAATCCTTCATATAACCGAAATATTGCCGATATCTCTTACTTAATCATGGGCGAAATTCACTGTTTGCTCTGACCAACCTTGTACCTGATGGCCACCTATCAAAGGTGTGCCATGAGGGTTTGGCGGGTCAGACGTTTTTGCCGGGGGCGAAACATAGATATGACATTCTTACGCAACAGAGTAGGCGGAGTTAAGCAAAGTAGCGGGTACGTGCATGGAGCAACGATTGAACTAATCGGAAACTAGCGACCACAACAAACTGCACACATGCACGCTCCAGCATACAAAAAGCAACATACAAAGCTCATCATAAGTATCGGCTTTGGCGCAGTATTCTCCTTGATGATCCTCATCGCGGCGGTTTCTATGAAATCAATGCAAGAGGTGAATACCAATATGGCGCAAATGATTGCGAGCACGGACTACAAAACCGACCGTGCCTACCATATGCGCGATGTCATACGGTTACGCTCTGCAGCTGTACGCTCACTACTACAAATTAATGAAGCTGAAGAGCGAGAACGCGTTTTCTCAAAGCTCATCCAGCACACCGCCAGCTATAACCAAAGCCGTGAAGAATTAATCTCAGCCGGTGCGAATGAGCGCGAACAAGAGATATTGGTCAATATTGCCTCTGCGGACGAACTAGCAAAAGAAGCCTACAACAAAACCGGCAATATGATTTATAACATGGTTAGCCGTCCTGACCAGTTGCGATCACAACTAGGCGAAGTACAACTAAGAGAATTGGTACTACTCAATCACCTTAACGAACTTGTTAAGCTAGAAAAACAGCTTGCCGTTGAAGCGATGGACAATAGCAGTAAAAAGTTTGAGGATACTCAAAGGCTGTTAAGTACAGTCGTAGCAGTGGCATTCGCACTATCGTTAATCATTTCAATATTGGTGATCACACGAGTATCCAGAGCGAACAAGAGAATAGCGCATCTCGCGACATTTGACGATCTGACTGGCTTACACAATAGACGCTCGTTTGAAGAGAACCTGGCCCACACCATTGTACTTGCGGGGCGAAGTCGTACTCGATACGGGATGATGTATTTAGATCTGGACCGATTTAAAATCGTCAATGACACCTGTGGTCACCACGCTGGCGACTTGCTTTTGCAAGAGATCACCAAACTTATTAGCTCTCGTTT
>JAHQVR010000008.1 GCA_019634245.1 Gammaproteobacteria bacterium | reverse complement strand
CGATCTGGAAGTTCGCCGCTGGGTGACATTAAAACAACAGTATCAATCAACTCGATTACATTTTTGTAGTCGGCTAAATTACAAACCATGTCTACAGCACTGGCGTTAGATCCAACAATCAAAACACGATTGCTTTCCCGACAAGTTTGTTCTAAACGTGAATGCACCGATTCCAAGGTGGCTCGCATACTTGGCTCAAATGGATTACCGATTACGGGGTCAGATTGATGCTCCAAATCTGCTTTTGTAACCACTTTCTTGCCAGGCGGACTGCCCAAGCCTAAAATTACTTTGGAGGCTAAATATTCGTGATGAGACATATCGCACGATTCCGCATGAATACGATAATTATCAGATCCCGGCACTAGATCTATAACTTCTGCTTGGATCGCTTCAAACTCTACTAAACCGTTTGCCGTGGCAGTATCTAGACAGATACTCGCAAGATTTTCGAGATAAAGCCCAAATAAATATCTCGGGATGTACAGCATTGACAATTCACCAGCCTCGATTTCAGCTGCATGTTTACGTAGCCACTCAGTTGTGCGTGCACCACCACTGGCTTTAAACCTGTCGAACAACCAATCAATATTCTTGACAATCCACTCAGTGAAACGTTTTAGTTCGTCAGGTGGCAAAAAATCACCGAGACTATTGATTATAAGTGCAGTATCACCACTGCGCTCTCCATAGGCAATTCCCTTGTATGTATCAGTGGATTTCTCTAACAACAACAGGCGAAGAGCAGGGGTTACTCTTTCGGATGGTAGATTTTGAACGAGTTGAATTAAACTCCACGTAGAAGAGAGTCCTCCACCGACAAACGCAATATCAAATTGACTCCGCTGATCGGTCATATAAGTTGGTAATAAAGTCTCGGTCAAGAGTAAAAGCCACAACGGCACCAAAGTGTGCAGCTTAGCTCACTTCAAAATTCTACACACTCGCCTCCCTCATTGTATCGGAGGCTTGATTTAGAATCACCCGATATTTCGGCCAAATTGGAGAATATGTGAGGGAATTCCCACTAAGTACAGTATGCGAATCGGAACTCAGGCTAGAACCTACCCATTGACACCACCCGCTTAGCACAAAACATCTTGATCATATCTATTCGGCAGGGTGAATAACAACCCTCCAACTTCACTAAATTGTGGGTTGCGATAGCTAAATAGATTATAGTCACTGCATTAAAAAACCATGCATCAGTTAGTTTGAATGAATAACTTTTAATCGTCAGATTCACAGGCGCTAGTACTCAGAATAGCTACCTAGAATATTCTGTAACTAATGTTGATTAGTCCTCATAGTAAAGCCACGATCTGTATTACACTCTAGCAGGATGAAATCTTAAGCGAATTAGAGATTGTGCATATATTGTATTTTCACCAACATTTCGCGACACCCAGAGGATCGCTGGGAACCCGCTCTTACCAAATTGCTAAACGCCTTGTCGAAAACGGTCATACCGTGACCATGGTTTGTGGAAGCTCGCTTGGCAGTGCAATAGGTATCGACACACCTTACAAAAATGGTTTGCGGCGGGGTATTGTCGATGGAATTCAAGTGGTTGAACTCGATTTGGTATATACCAATAGGGATGGCTTCTTGAAGCGAACCAATACATTCTTAAAATACGCTTTCCGTAGTGTGCGGCTCGCCATGACGGAGCGCTATGACATCGTATTCGCTACCACCACACCACTCACGGCAGGCATTCCCGGTATCGCCGCCAGATGGCTTAAAAGAAAACCTTTCGTGTTTGAAGTTAGAGACCTATGGCCCGAAATACCGAAAAGTATGGGGGTCATCACTAATCCTATTGTATTGCTATTGATGTCATGGCTCGAATGGGCTACCTACCATTCTGCTCACCGATTAATCGGCCTCTCTCCCGGCATCGTAGAAGGCATCAAGAAAAGAGGTATTCAAGCAGATAATGTCACGCTTGTTCCTAATGGGTGTGATCTTTCAATATTTTCAGATAGCGATTCGAGCCAGCGGCCCGCAGGCGTTACAGATGAACAACTGATGGCTGTGTACACCGGGACTCACGGGATGGCAAACGGGCTCGACTCGGTCATCAATGTGGCGAGAGAATTGAAATCCAGAAATCGTAAAGACATTAAATTAGTTTTGGTCGGAGATGGCAAATTGAAAGACGAGCTTGTAGCAACGGCAGAGAAGGAAGAACTTGCTAACATTGTGTTTCATCCACCCGTTAGTAAAATGGAGATTGCTGGGCTTATGAAGTCCGCTGACCTTGGCATGCAAATTCTATCGAATATTCCCGCATTCTATTATGGTACTTCACCAAACAAATTTTTTGACTACATCGCATCGGGACTACCCGTACTCATCAACTATCCTGGTTGGTTAGCAGACATGATTAAAGAGAACAACTGTGGATTTACAGTTGATCCCGACGATCCGGTCGCATTTGCCAATGCACTAGAATCGGCAGCTAATGATCGCTCCGAGTTAAGAAAGAAGGGTATAAACGCAAACGCCCTAGCCCGAGAAGACTTCGATCGCATCAAGTTAGCAGACAAGTGGTGCACGTGGGTCACCGGCGTTAAAAAAGATAAATAAGCTATCTGAGTTTTGCCTATTATGAGTTCCGCGACAAAAAGGGTTTACGCGCTTCGTTCAAAATTAAGGACTTACTGGGCGCTTGGCATACCCAATATAATTAATGTCGCACTGTATCGCTTAGCGAAAAAACACGGATTTTACACACGTCTAACACCGGCGTCTGCCCCACTACGCGGGCCTTTTTATGAGCCTGTCAAGAACATACCGAGTAGTGACGGCATATCCGACATTGTCTATTTCAGTCACCACCATATTAAGGTAGATCAAACACCAGACTGGTTTTGCAATCCCTTCTCAGATGCTCGACCAAAGCGCGACGATCGACACTGGTCATCTATTCCAGATAATTATTCAACCAGCATCGGAGACATCAAAGTCATCTGGGAGCCATCACGATTTGATTGGCTTCCCAAGCTTGCGTGGCGATATAAAAAGCAGAGTAATGCCGCCGCCCTTCCCACCTTAGAAACCTGGCTGCAGGACTGGGCTGATTCAAATCCAGTCAATAGCGGATTCAACTGGAAATGTGGTCAAGAAACTTCGTTTAGGGCAATGAATGCATTGCTGGCCGCAAAGATCATCGGTGCGCCATTTCAAAATCCGTCAGCGGCTTTGCTTCGGTTTTACACAACCCACGTTCAACGAATCTTGCCCACAACTCGATACGCGATGGCTCAGGACAACAATCACGGGACCAGCGAAGCCGCTTGCTTGTTTATCATAGGCGCTTATCTGAAATCAGAAGGAAATGACGCACAATCTAAACTCGGAGCACGTTGCATAAGGATAGGTCGTCGTTGGCTCGAGAACAGAATCAAAAAGCTCATTATGGCGGATGGTAGCTTTTCGCAACACTCAATTACCTATCACCGGGTATTACTGGATACGTTGTGTTTTACGGAGTTATTTCGAACCGAACTAGGTCAGAAGAAATTCAGCGATCAGTTTTACATCAATGCAGCCAAGGCAACCCAATGGTATTCCGAGATGATCAATATAGAGTCTGGGGATGCACCCAATCTTGGTTCTAACGACGGAGCTTACCTTTTTAACAGTAATGAACAACCCTATCGTGATTTTCGACCAACGGCAGCAATCGCTCTGAATTTGTTTTGCAAACAGCGCCTAGCCACTACAAAACAACATAGCTTAACTAGTATTTTTAACATAGACCATGAAACCTTACCCGAGTATTCACATGGTTCTTCAGCCCTGTTTCCCGATGGCGGTTACTGTTTGCTACGTGCAGGTAAGCTGCTTACACTTATGCGGTTACCTGTATTTAAATTTCGTCCTGGTCAATCCGATGCGCACCATCTGGATGTCTGGTTTGAAGGAACCAACTTGATCAGAGATGGAGGCTCTTTTTGCTATAACAGCGGCAACGACGAAATTTCAGACTTCTATACAGGCTCCAAAAGCCATAGCTCGGTACGCTTCGACAATCGCAATCAAATGCCGAAGGTCAGTCATTTCCTTATCGGTGATTGGTTAAAGCCAGCGATACAAGACTTTGACCCTTCAGCCAACTCTATAAAATCAGGGTACGTGGATTCCTACAAAGCTAGTCATGAAAGGACTGTCCAACTGTCTGACACCGAGGTAAAGATAGTTGATGTCATAAATGGCTTCGAGCAGAAGGCCGAACTGCGTTGGCGTTTGGCCCCGCTAAAGTGGCAGCTGATTGACACGACACTGAAAAGCGATGGTATTGAATTGAGCGTCAATATTCCGGTTGGCTCAAACATTGAGCTGATAGAAGAGTACGAATCATTGCACTATCTACAGCAGGAATTGATTCCTGTCCTACTCGTTACCGTCAACACCGAATGCCAATTGGAGACGACTATAACGATTGACCCGGCCAGATTGTCCGCAAATTCGACTACAGGCTAGCCTATCTCGCCTACGCTTCGGCTTATCTCACCGGCAAAGCTTTGATACGAGTAATGCGCCTGTACAAGCTCTGCACCGCGCTCAGCAAGCCTATCCCTGGTCTCGGGCGATTCGATTAGCTGCACGCACTGCTCTGCCATTTGTTCCAAGTCATCAGAAACAAGCACTGAATCATTATGCTTTAACACTTCTTCATACCCTCTCATGGAGTGCCGTGCAACTACACATGTACGGTTATTCAGCAAGGCTTCAAGTACTTTTATTTTTGTACCGCCACCAGCGAAAACGGGAGCAATTGCGAAGGAGCTATCTCTATAAGCACTTTTGAGCTCATCCACAAACCCGATGAAGTTGACACCTTTAATGCTCGACCAACGCTCAATTAATGCCTTACTTGCACCCCTTCCAACTATATCGAGTACTGCATCTGGTCGTTGTTTCAGAACCAAAGGCCAGACCTTTTCTAGAAAAGTATTCAGCCCTTCAATATTAACTGCATAGTCAAGAGAGCCAACCATCAGGAGTCTGGATGTGTTAACGGCAGGTTCCGTGTTCATAGACGATGACTTACCGCCACTCATCTCCGAGGCATCAAACTCTCGAAACGGAATATTGGAAAGTACAGATACAGATGGGTGATCCAGAGCATTTTTATCAACCTCGGTAGAAACCCACAGATGTCTTGCTTTCCTCAAAATTCCCGGCATTGAACCAGCCAGGTTTTTATAGTGTCTATTTAGAATCCACTTTGCCAGCAGATTACCGCGACTTTGCTCTACGCGTTGCGCGTACACCTGTACGGAGTAGTTGTCTATATCAATGATAGTCGGTACAACATCCCAAGTGGCCACTGCTAACGCCGTTCCTTCTAAGCGACAAACAACCAAATCGTACCTCTCCCGTTTAATGAGCTCAAAAACTTCCTTTTGAAGCTCTGGAACAGGTAAAAGCTCTTTAGCAACATTACCCAGGTTGTGGACAAGTCGATCAACCAGCGTTGGTGCAAGCGGACGGACATAACGAAGCATATTTCGCTCACCGTGCCTGGGAATTGGCTTCATGCCAACAAGATTGTAATCATCTTTCAGGTGTTGCTTTGTATCTTCAGATACAGTGTCTGCATTCTGCATAAGAAACAAATGAGTTTCTCCCACATTTTGCAGACCTCTAAGCAACATCGATGTTCTTTGCGCACCTCCCCCGGTTGTGGGATATGGGCAACTGACAGATATGAATAGTATTTTCACTGTGCTTACAATCTCATGCTCAATATAGTGCGGCTTACGCTTAACTGCTCCACGTATGCCAAGACAAAGGCATCTACTTTTATTCGAATTTCTGGGGGATTACTCCCACATACCCCTGGTATCGATTATTACTTTGTCCTTCAGCTTGTCGCTGCTGATGTTACGAAATTCAGCATGATCAACTAAGCCCACGACGATATCCGCCTTGGCCAGTGCTGACGATACATCCGCCAACTCCACATTAGGCATGTCTGCCAGCTCTTTGGGCAAACTTTTAATATTGGGTTCTACAACCAGCATCGTGCCCGCAGCCTGGCCCGCTAAGTCAATAGCAATTTGCATGGCAGGACTCTCCCGCAAGTCATCGATATCAGCTTTAAAAGCTAATCCCAGACAAGCGATACAGGGCTCCTTATATCGATCGGCCTTCGACATTATTTTTGAAATGACGTGCGCTGGTTTGTGCTCGTTGACTTCTCGCGCGGTACGTATCAAGTGAGTCAAATCAGGCGCGGAATCTACAATAAACCAAGGATCGACAGCTATGCAGTGACCGCCAACACCCGGACCCGGACGTAAAATGTCGACTCGAGGATGACGATTAGCCAGCTCGATCAAATCCCACACGTTAACGTCCTGCCGCTCACACACCAGTGACATCTCATTCGCAAATGCGATGTTCACATCTCGAAATGCGTTTTCTGTCAGCTTACACATCTCCGCCGTTCGCGCCGTCGTGATCAAGCACTCACCCTTAACAAAATGCTTGTAAAGATCTTTAGCTCGCTCACCACATTTTTTACTGATACCGCCAATAACTCGGTCGTTATTAACCAATTCCTGAAGTACATAACCCGGTAGTACCCGCTCAGGGCAATGTGCAACCTGTACATCAGCGTGTTCTCCGGCCTGTAATGGAAAGCTTAGGTCAGGCCGGGCTTCGGCTAGCCATGTCGCCAGCTTCTCAGTAGTGCCAACCGGGCTGGTTGATTCCAGTATAATTAGATTGCCTTCCTTGATAACTGGCGCAATTGATTCAGCAGCTGATTTGATATAACTCAGATCAGGTACATTGTCGTTTTTAAACGGTGTTGGCACTGCAATAAGAAAAACATCTGCCGGCTCTGCAACAGTGGTGGCTTTCAAGTTGCCAGTAGTCACTACACTTCGAACCACAATATCCAGATCGGGCTCAACTATATGCACGTTACCCGAATTTATAGTATCTACCGCTTCCTGATTAACATCGATGCCGATCACTTCCAGCCCACGAGACGCCATTACTGCAGCTGTCGGTAACCCTATATAGCCAAGGCCAACCATGGCAATTTTTTCAAATTTCTCAATCACTTCAATAAATCCTTGATAATCAATTGGCTTGCGTTGCCATCGCCGTAAGGGTTGTGGGCAAAACTCATTGCTGTGTAGTAGTTTTCGTCATCTAGCAATTGATTGGCCTCATCCAGAATTCGAGAGGGATCAGTCCCAACCAGCTTCACCGTCCCAGCATCAACAGCTTCAGGCCTTTCTGTCGTGTCTCTCATTACAAGTACAGGTTTACCCAATGCAGGAGCTTCTTCCTGCACTCCACCAGAGTCTGTAATGATGATGTAGCACTGCCCCATCAGATAAACAAAGGGCAAGTATTCCTGCGGCTCCAGCAAATGGATGTTTTCAGATTTGCTTAGAAGCCTTTCTACAGGTTCGCGCACGTTTGGGTTCATGTGTACCGGATACACAATCTGGACATCATCCCGCTCGGCCAGTTGTTGTAGCGCTAAGCATATCCGCTCAAATCCATCACCAAAACTCTCTCGCCTGTGTCCGGTTACCAAAATCAGTTTTTTCGAACTATCTAAAAAAGGGAATTGATCTGCAACTGATGCTCTAAAGGTATCATCCTGGTTGAGCCGGTCATTAATCATCAGTAATGCATCAATAACGGTATTACCTGTGACAATTACACGATCCTCTGGTACACCCTCAGCCAATAGATTATTTTGCGAGAACGTAGTTGGGGCATAATGCCGATCCGCCAGGACTGCGGTTAACTTGCGATTAGCCTCTTCTGGCCATGGCGAATAGATATCGCCCGTGCGCAAACCTGCCTCTACATGCCCTACAGGGATAGAGGCATAATAAGCCGCCAGACTGGCAGCTATTGTTGTGCTTGTGTCACCGTGAACGAGAACTCTGTCAGGTTTGTAGCGAGAAAATAAATCTCTGAGGCCATAAAGACAATCCGACATGACATCGGTCAGATCCTGGCCTTGGCGCATGATATCGAGATCAAAATCAGGTGTTAATTGAAACAGGGACATCACCTGATCGAGCATTTCACGATGCTGGCCGGTCACACACAGGCGCGATTCAATTGCTTGCTCACCGGCTAACCGTGAAATCAGTGGAGCCATCTTTATGGCTTCGGGCCGAGTACCACACACAACCAGCACTTTTAGTTTGGAACTCATTACACACTACCGCTCAGAAACTCTACGTATATTATCTCTCAACTGAATCCAAAAATAAGGAAACAGCTAACACACCATCTATTCCAAGATAGTACACTCATGTTTTTGTTAACCAGTAGCGGTTACATCGTTTGGCATCGAGCACCAGTTACTCACGTGAATACACGTCTTCGTAGCGAACAATATCGTCTTCTCCCAAGTAGGCGCCTGTCTGTACTTCGATCAGTACCATGGGCAACTTTCCAGGGTTCTCCATCCGATGCGTTTCTCCCAAAGGAATGTAAACAGACTGGTTTTCTGTCACTAATTGCTCTTTATCTCCAATTGTGACTTTTGCCGTGCCAGACACAACAATCCAATGCTCAGCTCTGTGCATATGGCTTTGCAAAGATAATATTCCACCTGGCTTTACAACTATTTGCTTCACCTGAAATCGATCACTCAAGGCAAGTGTTTCAAACCAACCCCACGGCCGATGATCTTTTGAAAACGCATTGGATTGTTTCGCACCCTTATCTTTGAGCAACTCCACCACGTCCTTCACTTCCTGCGCCCGGCTGGCATCCGCGACCAATACCGCGTCAGACATCGATACCACAATGGTATCTTCGAGCCCAAGCCCAACCAACTCCTGAGTATCGCTTTCTGATCTGAGTAGTGTGTTCTTGCATGCAAGCGCTGTAGATTGGCCACTCAACACAACACCATTGTCGTCCTGATCCGATTCTCGCCAAACTGCATCCCAGCCACCAAGATCAGACCATCTCCCATTAAATGGCACTACGGAGATGTTATCGACACGCTCCATAATGGCGTAGTCAATCGATATGGATTTAACTTTATTCCACGATGCACTATCAAGCCTTATAAAATTCAGATCAGGTTTCGATGACTGTACAGATTCGCGAACTAACGAGAGCATTTCGGGCTCGTGTTGCTCAAAGGCTTCCAAAATAGCCTTAACCGAAAACAAGAAAATACCGGAGTTCCAAAGATGGGTTCCGCTTGCCAGCATCGCCTCTGCATTGGTTTGGTTCGGCTTTTCTTTAAATGCTGATATTTTTATCGGAACATTGCTTGTGCTTGTATCAAGCTCGAGCCAACCATAGCCGGTTTCCGCCCGATCAGGCTTGATTCCAAATGTCAGTAGTTCGCCATCACAAGCGGATGAGACACCAGCTTTAACCGCCTCTACAAACAAATCAGCGTCTGGGATAACGTGATCTGATGGCGAAAGCAGCATTAAAGCATCTGGATCGGTTTTTTCTAACCATATAGCCGATGCCAACACAGCAGGCGCTGTGTTTCGGCCGGCGGGTTCGATCAGAATTGTCGAAGTGTTAGCGTTTTGCTCACCTAGTTGCTCGGTGACGACAAATCTATAGTCATCACTGGTGATCACCAAAGGCACAGCAAAATCGGGACCGGACAGTCTCTCGATGGTTGCTTGAAATAGCGATTGCGTACCCGTTAGTTGCGCAAACTGTTTAGGGAAACTACTACGCGAAAGCGGCCATAGCCTTGTGCCGGACCCGCCACATAAAATAATTGGGTGAACATTCCTGGACATTGATGGTTCCGTTTCCTTGTTTACAACCCTTACCTCATTATATCGCTTTAGACAGCGAGAAGGAACGTAAGACATTCATCCAGTGATGTTATTCACAAAGCCACATGTTTGATCTATTTGTTGAGTAAAGAAATAAACAAGCACTGCTTCTACCAAGCACTAGACTTCATTTAGCACTCTTGACTGAGTCGACGAAAGGCTCGCCTCTTCGGCGGGAAGAGCAGCCATGCCCGACACATCTTTAATCACGTTGCGCATAAACGCAAAATCTAATACCAAATCTCGCAATTCATCCTTGTCGCTACACGCCTTAATTTGCTCCAGCTTAGACGCAAGCGTATCACTTTCTACCCAAGACTCTTTGGCTACGAATATCTTTTTTACTACTGTAAGTTCGAAAGATGATGACAAAAATAACTCCTCATACATCTTCTCGCCCGGGCGCAAGCCTTCAACGACTATTTCGATGTCTTTATCTCGGCCGGTTTCCCGCTGGGGCTGCCTGCCCATCAGCTTTATCATGGTGATTGCCATATCTTCGATGCGGACAGGCTCACCCATATCCAATACGAATACATCGCCGCCTTCAGCAATCGAACTCGCTTGCAACACCAGCTGCGCCGCTTCTGGGATCGTCATGAAATAGCGGGTCACATCCGGATGGGTCAATGTAACTGGGCCACCCGCCTCAATTTGTCTTTTAAACTTCGGTACTACAGATCCTGAAGACCCCAGCACATTACCAAATCGCACCATGCTAATTTGCGTACCAATGCCTGGCTCAGAGGACTTTGCCTGAAGCACCAACTCCGCGATTCGCTTCGTCGCACCCATT
>JAHQVR010000062.1 GCA_019634245.1 Gammaproteobacteria bacterium | reverse complement strand
GAAAGCACTGAAATAAGCAGAATATCTCTGGAAAAGATCAATCATAGTGTTGATGATCAAGTGGTCGTGGCATGCAAATACGCACTAAAAATCGATGATTCAGAATTCAATCTTGAAATGATATTTTCACACAGTATGTTGGAACCACATCAAAAAGTGCTTCAAAGGATTAAACAGAAAGGTATTGCGGAGTCTTCTGAGTTTTCAAGTGCTTTGAAAAATGAGTTAATGAATTGCGAAATCGATATGCACGCCGTATTAGCAGAAACAAAAATAACCCTGGCCGAACTAATTGAGCTTAAAGCAGGTGATTTTATTCCGCTACGCGAAATAGAAAACGTGTCGTTTAAATCTAATTCGGCGCCATTGTTTGATGCGCGGGTAGGGAAGTTTAATGGGCAGGTTTCTGCAAGTTTTTCTCGCTGGACTTTACAGGGTGTGTCATAACAATGGCTAGTGGAAGTGCGGCTCAGATCGAGCCAGAAGAATTTGAAGAGGATCAATCTGCTGATGCCACTGCGGCATCCGACTCTGGAGCATCAAATATTGATTTGATGATGGATATTCCGGTGGTTCTATCCATGGAGATAGGTAAAACAAGGATGACGATCGGAGAAGTGCTAAAGCTTGGAAAAGGATCCATAGTCGAATTACAGCGCATGGCTGATGAACCGCTTGATGTTTTGGTTAACGGTACATTGGTAGCGCACGGAGAAGCTGTTGTCGTGGGTGAAAGATTTGGTGTTCGCCTAACCGATGTAATTAGCCCTAGTGAGAGGCTTAATAAGTTTTCTTAGTCAGGCCTAGTCTGGCAGTTGTACCCAAGGAGAAGTACGTGTTGGATCGAGCATATCAATTAATAGTGCTTATTGCGCTGGCTAGTAGCTCATCGTTGAGTTATGCCACTGCATCGGGTTCTGTGTCCGTTAATCCCATAATAGCCTTGCTAAAAATGGCTTTTGCGCTTGTGGTAGTTCTAGTTTTGCTTTGGGCGTTCACTGTTCTACTCAAAAGACTTCAGTCGCCTTCATTGCGAGCAAAAAATGGTCTCGAGCTGGTTAGCACTTATAGTGTCGGCCAACGAGAAAGACTGGTTGTGGTGCAAGTGGGCGAAGAGCAGCTTTTGCTTGGTGTGACTTCATCTGCTATTTCAAAGTTGCATGTATTGCCAACGCCATTGCAGCAACTCTCTGACGAGCAGTCAGGTAGTTTTAAAAAAACACTTAAGGCTGCCATGAACAGAGAAGTTCCAGCGTGAACAGCAAGCGATATTGCTCCATCTTCGCGCTGGTGATCATTTCTATTTTGATGCCCGCAGGCAGTTTAAGCGCGGCAGAAGGTATACCTGCGATATTAATTCAGTCAGATGTTGACGGTGAGCAGACCTGGAGTTTGAGCCTGCAAGCATTGGTATTAATGACGTCATTGACGTTACTCCCAGCAGCAATTCTTTTGATGACCTCGTTTACCAGAATAGCGATAGTGCTAGGGATATTGCGTACCGCTATGGGGACAGCGCAAACACCCTCTAATCAAGTTTTAATTGGTCTGGCGTTGTTTCTCACCATATTTGTGATGCGCCCAGTCTTAACGGAGATATATCAAGAAGCTGTACAGCCTTACTTAAGCGAGGAAATATCTGCCGAGTCGGCGCTGGAACAAGCTAGTTTACCGATGCGAACATTTATGATGCAGCAAACTCGCAATGACGATCTGCTTTTATTTTTGTCGTTGGCTGACATCGAGGTGCAACAAGATGTTGAAGATATTCCATTTTTAGTGCTGGTGCCAGCTTTTGTAACCAGTGAATTGAAAACAGCCTTTCAGATTGGTTTCATTCTGTTTATCCCGTTTCTTATTATTGATTTGGTTGTTGCTAGTGTATTGATGTCGATGGGTATGATGATGTTATCGCCATTGATTATCTCTTTACCGTTTAAGTTAATGCTGTTTGTTCTGGTGGATGGATGGAACCTTGTGCTGGGAACATTAGCCGGAAGCTTTTTCCTCTAATATTATGACTCCTGATACCGTAATAGATTTAGGTCGCGATGCATTGAGCATGACTATTATGGTCAGTGCACCGCTATTGTTAGCAGCACTATTTACTGGTTTTGTCGTCAGCTTGTTTCAAGCCGCTACACAGATAAATGAGCAGACACTCAGTTTCATACCAAAACTATTGTCTTTGGCGTTAATGTTGATTTACGCAGGCTCATGGATTCTCATGTCTATGATTGACTACACACAGAATCTGATCGTTGAAGTAATACCAAGAGCCATTGGAATCTAGTGTCTGCAATCACCATTACCGTGGCACAGCTCACCGAGTTCGTTGGTGTTGTGATGTGGCCGTTATTTAGGATTGCGGCGTTGTTTTCGATAGTGCCGATAGTAGGTGGAAGCGAAGTGCCAGTGCGTGTGCGCGTTGGGTTAGCGCTCTTGGTTACTTTATTGATTGTGCCTACTCTGGATTCGGCTCCAGCTGTCGACCCGTTAACAGTCAACGGCATAGTTGTGACAGTTCAACAGATGATGATTGGCTTTGCCATGGGCCTTATGGTTCTGGTGGTGTTCAATGCGGTTGCTATGGCTGGCGAAAATATCGCGATAACTATGGGCCTCGGTTTTGCGTTACTCAACGATCCGCAGAATGGGGTGCAGGTTCCCACTGTGAGTCAATTTTATGTGGTATTCGCAACTTTGCTATTTTTGGCTTTGAATGGCCATCTTGCAGTGCTCAATTTGATTGCGAGTAGCTTCGTATTAATACCGGTTGGTGCAGCTCTTAGTATCGATTCAGTCTGGCACCTGTTGAGTTGGGCTGCGATCTTGTTTAAAGGTGCACTCGCAATTGCCTTGCCTGCTCTGGCCGCAATGCTTGCTGTAAACATGGTAATGGGTGTCGTTACTCGATCAGCGCCGCAAATGAATATATTCTCCATTGGCTTTCCGATAACAATGACAGTTGGTTTTGTCGCAATGTTATTGACGCTGCCCAGCGTTAAGCATGAGTTTGCACTGTTGTGGAGTGATACCGTTGCGTCTATTTTAACCTTGCTGGCCAAGTGACATGGCTGAACAAGGACAAGGACAAGAACGCACACAGGCGCCCACGGAGAAACGACGGGCGGACGCCAGAAAAAAGGGCGATGTCGCACGATCAAAGGAGCTTAACACCGCTGTTACGATGTTTGCCGCAACAATTGGTTTGCTGGTATTCGGCTCAGGTGGTGTGGAGGCATATAAGAGATTCACTATTGCTCAGTTTTCGACAGGGCGAGACCGTTTGCTTAGTGATGTGGTAGTACTGAATAGTTTCGCTGAGGCAATCATTGGTGCTTTCTATATTATTGGCCCTTTTCTAGGCCTTATGTTTTTTATATCGCTTTGTACTCCCATGATTATGGGTGGTTGGGTGTGGTCACCATCATCGATAAAGTTCGACCTAAAAAAACTGAATCCTCTGTCTGGTTTAAAACGTATTCTTGGTGCCCAGGGATTAATCGAACTATTCAAGGCATTGCTGAAAGTAGTTTTGCTGGGTTTTGTATCTATAGTACTGTTTAAAAGCCAGTTACAAGATTATTTAGCTTTAGGAAAGACGAATGTTTCGTTAGCGATAAATGCCACGTTCTATTTATTGTTTACGATGTTACTGTCATTGGTGGTGGTGTTGATGGTTGTTGCGGCGATTGATAGCCCCATACAGCTGATGCGGCACACGAAAAAACTGCGTATGACTGTACAAGAAATAAAGGAAGAGACCAAAGAGTCTAACGGTAGTCCTGAGATTAAGCAAAAAGTCAGATCACTGCAGCACTCCATAGCCAGTAGGCGAATGCTATTGGATGTTCCCAAAGCAGATGTGATCATCGTCAATCCTACTCACTATTCAGTTGCTTTGCAGTATGAAGATGGTGCTGAAGCACCCAAAGTATTAGCTATGGGTGTAGACCATATGGCCTTGCGAATTAGAGAGATTGGTATAGCCGCTAACGTGGAGATATTCAGTGCGCCTAAATTGGCAAGGGCCATATATCGTCATGCACAAGTTGGAGAGACTATTCCATCTGAACTTTACGTTGCCGTAGCGCAAATTCTAGCTTACGTATTCCAGTTAAAGAATGGTACTCAGCAGAGTAATCGAGATTTGGTCGCGCCAAGTGAAATATTTGTACCTGAGTCTATGCGAGACAGTGAGTAGATCATGCTAAATATAATTACTGCCACGGTACGAGATATAAGGCTAACGGGCCTCGGCGCGCCGTTGCTTGTCCTAATGATGCTGTCGATGATGGTGTTACCAATACCTACGATTGGTCTCGACTTTCTGTTTACTTTTAATATTGCTCTTTCTCTTATCGTTTTACTCGTGTCTGTCTATACGAGTCGGCCACTGGAATTCTCTGCTTTCCCTACGGTTCTGCTTGTTGCAACCATGTTGCGATTGTCACTCAATATTGCATCTACGCGTGTAGTTCTTCTGGAGGGTCATACCGGTACTGCATCAGCAGGCCAGGTTATAGAGTCTTTTGGTGACTTTGTAATAGGTGGAAATTACGCAGTAGGTTTGGTCGTATTCGCCATTTTGGTCATTATTAACTTTGTAGTGGTAACAAAAGGCGCCGGGCGAGTTTCCGAAGTCAGTGCCCGATTCGTTTTGGACGCAATGCCTGGCAAGCAAATGGCCATCGACGCAGACTTAAATGCTGGAATCCTGGATCAGGAGCAGGCAAAGAACAGGCGAGAAGAAATAGCGCGCGAAGCTGATTTTTACGGCTCAATGGACGGTGCAAGTAAATTTGTAAAAGGAGATGCTATCGCGGGGCTTCTTATTCTCTTGATTAATATAGTTGGCGGTCTGTCAGTAGGGATGGCGCAACATGACTTGAGTTTCTCAGATGCCTCAAGAAACTATACGCTATTAACCATTGGGGATGGATTGGTAGCTCAGATACCATCTCTGCTGTTGTCGATGGCGACTGCCATTATTGTCACTCGGGTTTCCTCTTCGCAGGATATGGGTGAACAAATCTCCATACAGCTGTTTAACGATCCCAAAGCATTAACCATTACAGCCGGTTTAATAAGCGCGCTTGGTTTGGTTCCTGGTATGCCGAATTTAGTATTTCTGGTTTTAGGTGGTTGTTTGGGTTTTTTCGCATGGCATCTTAAAAAACAAAAGGCTGTGGTAGAGGAGGACAGTCCGACCACAACGGGCGTGGATAATACGCAATCTGAATTGAGTTGGGACGACGTTAAGCCAACCGATATGCTTGAGCTTGAGGTGGGCTTCGGTTTAATACCGTTGGTGGACTCAGCTCAGAACGGCACGCTCCCGGATCGAATAAAAGCGTTACGCCGAAAGCTTACGGAGCAACTCGGGTTCCTAGTTCATTCTGTGCATATCCGAGATAACCTCGAATTAGCACCCAATAGATACCGAATACGATTGTTTGGTGTAATAGAGGGTGAAGGTGAAGTATATCCAGACAAAGAACTAGCAATCGGTACAGCTCCCCCGAGTGAAGAATTACAAGGAATCAAAACGAAGGACCCTGCCTATGATATGGATGCGATTTGGATTGATGTAACACAGCGAGCAACTGCTGAGGCTTTAGGTTACACGGTAGTTGACCCTGGTACAGTTATCGCAACACACCTTAATAAGTTACTTATGCAACAAGCGGGTAGCCTGCTTGGGCATCAAGAGGTGCAACAGCTACTTGATTCTCTAGCGCAAACTGCGCCGCGGTTGCTCGAGGATCTTGTACCTAAAACGATTGCATTGCCTGTAGTAGTTAAGGTTCTGCAAAATCTGCTAGATGAAGGTATTCCAATACGTGATATGCGAACAATCATGGAAACACTGTCTGAGAAAAGTGCTGCGACTCAAGATGCTGAGGAACTAACAGCACACGTACGCGTGTCGCTACGCAGACTTATTACGGGACAACTAACCAGCTACGAAGACTCGCTTCCGGTAATTACCTTAGATGCAGAGCTGGAGAAAATATGCCTGCAATCGTTAGAAAGCGAAGCGAACGGCGGATTGGGTCTGGAGCCCAGCTTGACTGAGCGTTTATATCAGTCGCTAGCCGATAGTGTGCAAAGCCAGGAAGTCAATGGAGAGGCGGCTGTGTTGCTCGTCAACCCCAAGTTACGACCGTGGCTAGCAGGTTTAATTAGGCACTCTATACCGCTCTTAAAAGTGTTGGCATATAACGAGATTTCGGAAACAAAAAAACTGAAAGTTGTCGCTAATATTGGCGGCTGATGTAGTAGTCGAGCAAAACTCAGAGAACAGGAATAATCACTATGCAGATCCAAAAATTTAAAGGCGACAGCATGCCTGTTGTGCTGAGTAGCTTAAAAGATGCTTTGGGATCCGACGCTATAATTTTGGCTAACCGTCGAGTCGGGGATCACAT
>JAHQVR010000061.1 GCA_019634245.1 Gammaproteobacteria bacterium | reverse complement strand
TTCAGCTAAGGGGAAAACAAACTCGTCGCCAAAATACACCACGTTGTTGTTGAGTCGAACCTCATAGCCCTTTAACCCGTCGCTCCCGGGTATTGATCCTGACCAAGTCACAGCAAACATGTCTTCCAATATTCCGCCGCCGATTTGACTGAAGTTGATCGAGTCGATGGTGTGCAGAGCTTGGGTGACAGGAAAACGGGTGCTTCCAAAGTCGCTGGAAATCGCTCCGGTCTCGATATCGACCGTAACGGTTGCGGAGAAACGTCCTGCGTTACCGAGCTGATCGACAGCGCGCACTTTATACGTCACGGGATTTTGTGTCTGCTCGCTTGGATCGTACCAGCTGTTGCCGTTGGCCGTGGTGTCCACTAATACATCGTTACGATAGACCTCGGTCATGAAGTTCTCTTCGCCCAGCGGAATGGATAGGAAGTTCCAAAACAGTTCGATCTGGTTTCTTGAATAGCGTCTTGCGATAAGGGCGTAGTTCGCTGAATCCAACGGGTTTCGATCGGTGACACCGCTGCCCGGCAAATTGAGGAAGTCAAATTGAGATGTACATACCACGAAGCCTTCGCTTGTGATTCCACAGTAGGGCTGAGACGGGCTGAAGACCTGAGCCCCTGATTCAATGAGTGTGAAGGTGGTTGATGATGGGATTGATACGGTTTCGTCCACGAATTGATCAAAGGCGCAATCCAGGGTTCCATCTTCCTTTAAGCCGCAAATCGATCGGCGGCTTGCAGCTACTTGCGTGTAAGGTCCGTTGTCTGGCACGTCGATATTGCTCAAAGCGCAATAAATGGTGCCATCAGCCCGCACTGCGCAAATCTTTCGAAAGCCGATGTCGAGATCCACAAATGGGCCAGCGATTGTCAGGTAGTCCGAATACTGGGAGTCGTTGGTCCAACACGAGATGTCGCCATCGGTCTCGATTCCGCAGCTTAGATTCAATCCGCCGTCCACCTTTATATAGCCAGCACCGTCGTCACCGTAGCCGTCACCCGGTGGCTCGGTTTGAAGGTTGCTGTTCAAACCCCAGCACCAGGCGCGGCCAGTGGCATCAATGGCGCAAGTGTGGTGATCACCCGTACCCAGGCTGACCAAAGGTTGTGTGATATCGGGTATGTCCATTTGATTGAAATAACCTAGATCAAACGTCCCGTCGTCAGTGGTAGCACCCCAACAAACAGCCTGGCCGTCGATATCAATACCACACGTGTGCTGATCCCCTGCGGAGATGTCGACCATCAGTGGAAGATCGTCTGGGGCCGCGTACCGTGATGCGAAGTTAGGCGTTGCACAATCCACCACGCCACTGTCATCGATCGCACAGACGTGGCTGCTTCCGACAGCGACGTCCGTGTATGTTTGCGCGTGCGCCGGCAATGTATTGGCGACTGAAAACAATAGTGATATCGCCGATGCGCTAAGCCATCTCATAAATACCCCACCTGGTAACGGATTGCACGATTATCCCTGAGCGAACCCGTTATCGCCAGAGAGAAATGTAAATATTAGGGTTTTTATGTATATAAAAACCCTAGCTGATCAGATAGGCTGTTATGAGTTTATAGATGCACAGGTTTTGATCATGATCGGAATTGCTTATCCCTATGGCTATGGGGGTCAGACTTACCTGCAGGAAGAAGCAGCAAAAGTAAGAGCAGAGCAAACGGCGGCGGAACAGGACACACCGGAGGTGAATCAGACTGCGCCAGCATCAAACTATCCTGCACCTTATCACTACAGCAGCTTTAGGGGTACGTCGATCTCCACCGTCTCTGATAACCATACAGACTCTGGTGCGTCGTCAACCGACGCACCGCCGGTGGCGCACCCCGGCAGCGCCTTCCCATTGTTTGCTGGCGGCTATGGATCTCAGTATAGACCGGAGCCAGAGCCGGTCTTGGATCCAGTAAATAGCGAAGCCGATCAAAGGAAATTGGCAGAACGCTATGCCCCGATTCTCGTATTGCCTAAAGGCTCGAACGATAACCTGCCCGCTTCAGCAAATGACTTTATAGAGAACTCACGATTGCGAGAGGATGTCAGTTGGTGGACTGACAACCAGCACGGCAACAATACCAATGATGATACCAGTGACGATTTTACCGGGGCCGACTTCGCTGATGCACCCGATAACTATTTTTTGGATCTAGACAACGACCAACGTTACGAGCTTGGTCGAGGCCAAGATGATCCCGCACCGCTGTATTATGATTTGGATTTGGAGAGCGACTCACCAACTTTGACCTACTTTGTGTTTTATGCTTACAACGACGGCCCTACTGTGCAAAATCACGAAGGTGATTGGGAACGCATTACTCTGGAGCTGGACCCCGAAACTTTCGAACCAACTACTGCACGTTTGAGTGCGCACGGTCATAGAACCGACGTACCCGTAGAAGACATCGCAGATCCACTCACCGGGCGACCGGTGATCTATGTCGCTGCGGGTTCGCACGCTGCCTTCCCTGAGGCTGGTGTGTACGATACTGAAGTTGAAGTCTTCAAAGATCACACCGTACAGAATCCCGACAACGTACCGTTCCGACGATTGGACGACGCTGTCATATACACCAACTGGGGCGGCCTTCAAGATGTCACCGCACAGTCGTGGTATCCGTCAGAAGGTAACAAGGGTGTTCGTTGGGGTGAGATTGGAGAACTTGATGCTACCTCTGGTCCGTATGGCCCCTCTTCAGAAAAAGGCGCTGTCGATAACCCGGTATGGGGCGTAGATGAAGACGGATTCTTCGGCAGGCTTGCAGATACCTCTTTTGTGCAACGTGTGGTAACAGGAGGTGGTGATGCTGTAGAAGATGTACACGATACGGGTGGAGCGCTGTATGACCCAGTTCGTAACGAACTTCAGGAAAACTATAGCCCGTTAGCCCCACTCATCGACTGGCTCAAACCTAAAGAGTCTTAGCAACGTCCACTGCCCACACAAGTTTTACATCTCACCGCGCTGATAGGTCGACTTTGCTAACTAATGTGGATTTATCTCCTCCCCCCATCCAGGAGCGTCTGTTGCGGTGGCTTGTCGCTCCGCAATTTTCAGGGCGATTGCAGCACATGCAAGTCTTGTTGCTACGGTTAGTAGTCAGCCCCCTCAATGGAGTATCCCAGATACTTACCCGCATTCGGTTTGATCACCCAATGGTTGCCGCATCATGGGAATGATTTCGTCTGTGCGCCTGGGTCATTCATCTGTATTCCAACCCAATTCCTTTCCTGCTCGGATTTTGAATGTGTCGAATTCTTTTGCATCCCTTAAGGTGAGAAGTCGCCGAGCCTCATACTTCGGTGTGATCTTTCGCTTCATGGAGGATGCTCTGTAATCAAATTGACTCATCCATATCTAACGTAGCGGTTAGGTATACTGGTCTGGTCTCAAATAATCTGTCTATTGGAAGCCACCACGCCATGAAACCAACTCTGGATACCAAGCTAACAGCAATCCGGGCCGGGCAGTACTCTCCAGAGCATTTTATTATCGCCGATGCTAAAGATGGCGATATGGCATTCGGCACACAATGCCCCGGGCCTGATACACAAGGTTCGACCAAAACCAAAGCAGATTATTTACAGGCCATGGAACACATGACGGCTTCTGGTCTGGTCGATGTCATGCTGATGTCCGCTTCTTCGGCTGAAACACTCCATACACGCGGAATTTTCAATAACAGCGCCGTTACCCCGGCTGTACGCATGAACGACACCACTGACATCTGGATGGCTCGGCACTCACGCTATCGAGAAAGCAGCTCCCAACCATTTGCTACAGCAGATGTAGATGCTGTGCTTCCTTTTTGCAAGCTGGGTTTGTACTCCATGACGTTCTCCAACGATCTTGATACCGACCTTCGATCTCTACAGGCTTATCGATCCTTCCGCTTAGAAACACGAAAAAAAATGAGCCACTTTTTAGAAGTGTTTAACCCCGCATTTGACATTGGCATAAGGCACGAAGAGATTGGCTTTTACATAAACGATATGATCATAAAGGCCGTCGCAGGAGTGACCCAAGTAGATGCACCTCAGTTTCTTAAAATACAGTTTAATGGACATCGCGCAATGGATGAATTGTGCAGCTATGATCCCAACAATCTCATTGTGGGCATTTTAGGCGGTGCAGCTGGCACTACTCGAGATACCTTTGAACTAATCCACCAGGCAGAGCAAGCCGGTGCCAAGGTGGCGCTGTTCGGTCGAAAAATCAATCTCAGCGAAGCACCGCTGGAGCTTGTTCGATTGATGCGCGAAACCATCAGTGGTTCGTTAAGTCCGCTCGACGCGGTAGGCCAATATCACAACTATCTGGCAGAGCACAACATAACACCACAACGCTCGCTCTCCGAAGACAGTCGTATCACAGAAACGGTTCTGATGGCCTAGCCTGGATTAATCATGAAAGCACCAAAATCCTCCGCGCCTCCTTTTCCTTTAGTGAATCCTGCTCAGACCAGGCGTCCCCGTCGGCAATACAGTCTGTTACGCTCCGTCCCAGAATTCACTACAGACAAAGGGTTCGGTGAAGTATTTCGGCGTTTCATGAATAGCCCCTGGTAGTCACTATGGATCGTGGAATCATTTGCGCTGGCTGCTGGACCTTTGACAGAATAAAAATAATTAACCAATGGCCAGCAGAAGAATCTCTGGCGCAGATTATCAGCCAGGATCACCAAGGGGGTGGTTCGGCTCACAACGTCAGTATGGATCTAAAAAGCCTTGATCCCGCTCTACCTGTCTATGGGATGGGACTGATTGGTTTAGACGCGGAAGGCGATTTCCTTTTCGAACAAGCACAATCAAAAGGAATAGACACCACCGGGCTGATTCGAACGAATAACCACGGCACTTCGTTTACTGACGTCATGAGTGTCCAATCCAGCGCAAAACGAACTTTTTTTCATTATGCGGGCGCTAATGACGCACTCACACCAGATCACTTTGATTTCGAAGACACACCAGCCAAGTGGCTGCACCTGGGCTTGCTTGGAGTACATGCCACTCTTGATAGCCCGTGGCACAACGATACAAATGGTTGGGTCAGTGTATTAAAGAAGGCAAAAGCCGCAGGGCTAAACACTAATATTGAACTGGTAACCATTGATCCTCAGCGTAATCGACAACTGTGTTTGCCCTGCCTTCCATACCTGGATACTTTAATTGTCAACGATCAAGAAATTGGTGGGTTGGCAGGAATTGAAACCCTCTCAGGGGGGCAAGCCCAAAAAGATTTGTGTGAACAAGCAGCCGTTGAAATAATGAAATTAGGAGCGATGCACACTGTGGTGGTGCATTTTCCAGCGGGTAGTGTCTGCGTCCAACGAGACAAGAAAACGATAATGACTGAGTCAGTCTATGTACCCAAGGAGGAACTTGTGGGGACGGTTGGGGCTGGCGATGCTTTCACCGCAGGCTTACTCTATGGGTTACACGAATCCTGGCCTATCGAAGATGCTATCGAATTAGCTCATGCTGCAGCCGCCACCAGCTTACACAGCGCGACAACGGTGGGATCTGTTCGAACTGTTGAACAATGCTTAAGCTACGCGCGGGCGACCTGAGCCCAATTCGCTTTCGTCTAATCTTGATTCGACGGCTTCATCGGGTTCGGGCGGCTTCCCGAGGCTGGCATCAAAACAACTCCAGTGTCTAAACAGCTGTTGTCTTTGATGCCAGGCCGCTATGATAGT
>JAHQVR010000060.1 GCA_019634245.1 Gammaproteobacteria bacterium | reverse complement strand
TAATGCCCCAAATACTGAGTACACTGCCGCCTTTTTGTTGCGCTCTTTGCTACCTGGTAAGGCTCAAAAGCAAGGCTTTGGTAGTGTGAAATCTGCCACTCTTGTCGATGACTTGGTTTATTTAGCGGCACGCCAATTTACTCCTGTTTGCAATTGTCCACAATTGTGCGGCTATATCACAGTGCCGTTGGATGCGCACGCGGAAGTAGGGCCAGAGTCGCAGAACAAACGTTGCATTGCTCCCAGTTTATGGCTGGCAGGGTGAAGGTTGGTTAGAACCTGATTAGGACTTCACAGCAGTTTGCTATTACAGAGCATTATTACTGAGTCTAAACTATGTCTTCTATAGATCCACTGTCTTCAGTAGCCCTTCACAGTTTATTATTCAACTGCTTTAGAGCATTGAATGTGTCAGAAGCAGAGGGTAGAACTGTAGGGGTGAAGAACAATACTACTTCACAAATTGAACCGGTATTCGTGTAATTAATTTGAGGAAGTGCTCTCGGTTTGTTTCCTGAATGTTACTCAGAAGTAACGTAATGTAAACACCTGCTATTCGTAGTCATGCCTGATTCACGAAAATATTTTTCCTCCGATAGCTTAATTATCTCGTTACAGAGATTATCAACAAGGGGCAAGCACCATGGTGTTTAAAACAATAATAATAAATGCGTTGATGTTCCTACAAATCACTTTAGTTGCGTGCTCTTCATCGCCAAAGTCGGAGGGTGATCAAGGCTTGGCAGATAGTGGTCACAATGGATTAACCCATCCAGTGGCGGATGTTCATGATAGCAGTGTATATGGCGATGTCTCGGAGACCATGAAAACGTTTTATGTGAAACATCACAAAGTTGAATGTGAGGGATACTGGGTGGATCAGTGTTTACTCTATAAAACTTCTGATGGTGCGCAATGGGCATTTCTGTACGAAGATATAGAAGGTTTTGAATTTGAGTGGGGTCATGAGTATGAACTGCTTGTGGCCGTACAACAGTTGCGAATGGGAGGTGGATTGCCAGCAGAAACATTAGAGGTATACCGACTGGTAGAAATAGTAAGCAAAACAGCTCAATCTGATGTGTCGTTCACATTCACATCGAGGCATCCATCAGCGATATTTCAAAAAACGGATAAGGGTAATTATCAAATGCTTGACGGGAAAAGCATTGAGTGTAGTGAAGTAGATTGTCAGAGTATTGATTTGGCAATCGAGCAACAGCAGGGATTGTCTATATCGTTTAGGCATGATGAGAACCCTACAAATCCATTACATCTGGAAGCTGTGTTGTGCGCATCAAGCCTAGCATCGTTTTCAAGTGATTGTGGAATGGGGCATTTTTGAGAGACCTAAGAACCTAAATTCATTGGGTGTAGCTAGTAAGCAGTACACAACTGGAGAAATTCCATGCAACAAACTGACTTTAACAATCCACCATCAGAGCTACTTATCTATCATTTACCCGGCACCGCGAATCGCGAGGTACATGTTTATGACCCAGTGCCTCAACGTGGATCCATCTTGCTCAGCGATGATAGCCGTCACTAAATAAAAATAGTCACGGTATGTTCTGGACGTCGAGCATCTTGAACTTCAGCTAGTCAGTGTTGGAATAACTCCAACGCGGTGAATAGTAAAGATGTGTAGGCTAGCCACCCAGGAACAGATCGCCTACCTTTGGATTAGCGAGTAGCTCATCACCCGTACCAGCGATTGCAAGCTCTCCAGATACCAGAACATATCCGATATCTGCGAACTCGAGTCCTTTCTTGGCATTCTGTTCCACCATTATTATGGTCTTACCTTCATTGTGTTGTAAGTCGTGCAGAATCTCGAACACCATATCGATGAATCGAGGTTCAAGGCCAATAGAGGGTTCGTCAACCAACAGTAGCTCTGGGTTCATCACCAGTGCGCGAGAAATTTCGAGCAAACGACGTTCACCGCCGGAGAGCACACCAGCATTGTGTTTTCGACGAGCAGCGAGTCTGGGGTACTTATCGAACACCATTTCTGCTGATTGTTTAGCTTCAGCAGGTTGGTTCTTCAAAAATCCTCCCATCCACAAGTTTTCTTCCACTGTCATCCCTGGGAATATTGATTTATCTTGAAGGATGTAGGCAATGCCTGCCTGGGAGAGTTTTTCATTGGGTGATAAACCAGTGACATCACGCGGGTTGTCGTCTCCGCCGACAGTGATGTTGCCGGAGAAAATATTGTTGAAGCCAAAAATCGCGTGCAATATCGTTGATTTGCCCGCGCCATTGGGTCCGATCAAACACAATGATTGCTTTTTAGCGACCCGCAGATTCAAATTGTGCAGGATTTGCATCTTTCCGTAGCCAGCACATAAATCATTGATCGATACAAACGGCTCATTCCCTGCCAGGGCGTCCAAATCAGCAACATTTATGTCTTCGGCAATTTCGGCTGTTCGTCGAACAACTTCGTCCACGGAAATAACTGCGTCTACGCCACCACTGCCGTAGCCTCGTATATTGTTTTTATCCTCTGGTGTGTTCATAGCAGCTTCTCTAGTGAGCTCCCAGATACGCATCGACGACACGTTGATCTGACTGAATCTCAGCCGGTTTCCCGGACGCCAACATCTCACCGTGCGCCAGGCAATAGATATGGTCAGCCATATTCATGATGACCCGCATATTGTGTTCAATTATAAAAAGTGTGATGCCAAACTCGGAATTGGCGCGTTTCAGTCGGTCGATTAAGCCATTGATCAGAGTCGGGTTAATGCCCGCTGTGGGTTCATCAAGCAGTAGGCACGTGGGTTCATTCATAAGCGCCATGGCAAATTCGAGTAACTTCTGCTGCCCAAACGACAAAGAGCCACTCTGTAAATAACGTTTTTCGTATAGGCCTACAAATTCCAATAGTTGGTCTGCTCGGTCGTAGTCTTCTTGGGTGTTTTTTGTAAACGCATCACGAAGGCTCATTTTTCTGTGAGGCTGCGAGATAAGCATATTCTCAACACAGTTCATTTCTCCGTAAATGCGGGTTTGTTGGAACGTACGCAGTAAACCCAAACGAGCAATTTGTGGAACCTGCAGTTTGGAGATCTCCTTGCCTTCAAACTGGATGGAGCCTGAATCTATGGGGTGATAGCCCACGATGGAATTAAACAAGGTGGTTTTGCCTGAGCCGTTGGGTCCAATCAGACCGGTGATGCCGCCTTGTTCAACGGTGAGAGATATGTCTTTGTTGGCAACTACACCGCCATAAGCTTTGGACACATCGTGGACTTCAATGATCGAGCTCATGTGGTGCTCCCATCATTGGCTTTCTCAACGCGTATTCCGAACCATTCGGGTTTGGTGTGCTTCAACCATCCCATTAATCCATCTTGAAAATACACCACTGTGACGACAATCAAAGCACCCAGAGCGACCCATTGCCAACCCAGGAAGTAATTCCACGTAACCTCTTTGAACACCTGAAACATGATGGCGCCGATGATCGGTCCCCAAAGAGTGCCTTTACCGCCCAGTAGCACACAAACCACCATGAAAATCCCAAGATTTATCGTTTGGTAGGCCGTTTCCAACGGTTCAAAATGAATGAGTTGGTAGGCTGATATGCCACCGACCACGCCGATAAAGAAGGCTGATATCGACCAAGTGGTGAGCTTGTATCGGAGTGTGTGGATGCCCATGGCTTCGGCTTTTTCTTCATCATCGCGTATTGCATTGATGGCCGCCCCGAAGCGCGTTTTGTACATCCACTTTAGAAACAAAAACAGAATCACCCCAGTAACCGCAAACAACCAGTAAAAAAACAGTTTGCCTTCATCAAGATCATGTGGGTATACGGGCAAGGCAATGCCTTGACCTCCTCCAATCCAGTCCCAGTTCGATACCAATTCACCTGCCGCAATGGCAACGCCAAGCGTGCCGATGGCGAAGTAGGGGCCACGCAAACTGAAAGTGAAATACCCGATAATAAGGGCACAGATAGCGCAGAACACACCAGCGCCCAATATTCCAAGTGCAATTCCCAGAAAGTACTGCGTATCGCTAAATTTGTAGATTCCACCACCGGCAGCGTTGGTATATTCAGCAATTGGGTAGGCTATGCCAATACCTATTACGGCGCACACATACATGCCGGTACCATAGAAAAATATATTACCTAATGAGTTGTAGCCCATTTGTCCACCGGTCATATCCCAGGTGAGGGCAACAATGATCATCAACCACAGCGTAGCAAGCTGAGTTCTGTAGTCTGGGAACAGATAAGGCGCCGCAATTATAAAAGCGACCAGGGCAAGATAAAACACAGCTTTAGAGAACGTCATCGTCATTAACCCCTATTTCAATACTTGACGAGAGCGTCGTTGTTGAAGCATTCGAAATACAAGAACCAAAAGCAGAAGCAACACCGCTATAGCTTGTTGATATCCGATGCCAAAAATATGTGAACCGTATTGCTCCAGCGCACCTATTCCCAACCCGGCTGCAATAACGCCAGGTAAATTCCCTAGCCCCGCTGCAGTTACGATAACGAATGCCCGGATGGCGTAGGTAATGCCATAGAAGGGTTGAATAACCCAGATCATGACTATGATAGCGCCAGCCGCGCCGCAGATGGCCGCATTTAATGAGAACGTAAAGGCATACACTTTCTCGGTGTCTATGCCTAGAACTCTTGCAGCTCGAGCGTCCTGTGCTGTTGCTCTGATGGCTTGACCCATTCGGCTGTACTTCATGAATATCACAACACAGGTTGCGAGTACAGCAGCCATGCATACGCCAATGAGTTTGGCGACAGGTATGTCGACAAAGCCGTCAAAGAAAAATAATGTTTCGTACCCAAGGTTCACACTTTGAGTATCGGAACCGAACATCAGATTCATTAGCTGGGCCATCATGATGGCAATTCCAAAGGTGGCCAGCAGTGAGGTAAATAGGTCGCGTTCGATAACTCGGGTGATAACCAGCTTATAAATAACCCAGCCAATGCCCCACATCACAACAAACGCTAATGGCACTCCAAGCAAAGCAGGAACACCGAGCCCGGCCAGCCACCAAGCGATGTAACCGCCAGCAATTACAAAATCGCCTTGAGCTAGGTTCTTTACATTCATAACGCCCCACACGAGCGCTAAACCGTAGGCAGCGAGCGCGAACAGCGCACCGATCATGATGCCATCGATGATGATTTTCAGATTTACAACCGGGAACTCAAACAACAAGCCCAGATTGCCTAAGATCTGATCCATAACGCTACCCGTGGAAAGTTAATAAAAAAAGACTACTGAAAAAAAGCCGGGGTGGTGAACCCCGGCTCCGTGCCTCTTAACATGCGAAGTTGATTACTTTCGCGGCCAGTTCAGCGCGTGAGAAGCGAATGCTGATGGAGCTACCACGTTGTACTTACCATCTTGAATCTGGCGAAGTACCATTGGCTTAGCGATATTGTTACCCGCCTCAGAGAATTTGATTTGACCATAGAAGGTTGCCAAATCAGTGGCTGACAACGCATCGCGAACCGCATCTTTATCCAAAGAGCCAGCACGTTCAAACGCATCGGCGAATACATAAACCGCAGCTGAAGCTTGTGCTGTTTGATAAGGAACGGTTTTTTCAGCGTATTCAGGGTAAGCCGCCTTGAACTCTTGCTCGTAGTTAGCCGCTGTGCCGAAAATCTCATCTTCATAGGTGAGTGTTTCTGCCCACTGTGTAGAACACAGAATGTCATTGGCGAAATCACCAAAGTTTCCAACCACGTCGGCCGCTTCACAATGCGTCACTGCCACCATCGGTACAGAGATTTTCATTTCACCAATCTGGCGCACCGCTGTTGCGGCACCTTTAGAGTGACCACTGACAATCAGAACATCAGGCTTTAGCAACTTCACCTTAGTTAGAATTGCACTCATGTCAGATAGATCGCGAGGTAGTTTCTCGTCGATGACTATTTGCATGCCTACTTTTCCGGCATCTTCCAGTACACCGGCTCGAATGTCCAATGAGAATGGATCGTTCTCAACGGCAATGGCAACTTTCACATCCGCGGGAGATTTTCCTTCTTTTTCAGCTTGCTCGGCCGCTAGCGTGATGGCAGAAGCAAGATATTGCTCAGAAGTAGAAAGTACCGCGAACAAATACTTGTACCCTTTGTTGAACAAAGAGCGTGATGCGCCTTCGGCTTCTACCATTGGAATAGCGTATTTTTCTGTAACAGGAGCAATGGCTTTGGTCATGCCTGAAGAGTAGGGTCCAAGCATATATTGGACTTTGTCCTGACTTATCAAACGCTCCGCTAGAGTCGCGCCGCGATCACCTTTTGATTCATCATCATAATAAATGACTTTAAAGTTGTAGCACTTATCACCCACTTTGATGCCACCGTTTTCAGCTAACTTGGTGATGGCGAATTCATAACCGTTCTGAGCGTGGACCCCGTTGGTCGCGTACTTACCAGTTAGGGAGATGGCTGAACCCAGAATCAGATCTTCGCAATCGGCCGCATGAGATTGTCCGGCGAGCAACAGCGATCCTGCGATAATTCCGAGCGCACTGAGTTTGGTGCGTAGTTTAATCATAGATCCTCCTCCAAGGATTGGATAAATTGACATTAGAGACTGGCGTATGCAGTTTCTAAGCAGTCGTAATCATGTTTTCGACATAATCTGCAAGCGATGGCTGACAATCATTCTGAACTCTGTCAGCATTCGCTGATCGACCCTGGTCGACCATGCACTAGTCTCTCCCAAGTGTACGTAAATCAGTCTCATTGTCCAAGCCTAATTTCACTCAATTCGATTCCAAATGACGACTCTGACAGACCGAATCCAGCTACTGGCGCACTGATTAAGGATGCCGATGTCGCACTCTGCAGAATTTGGTGTCAGTTTTAGGGTTGTGCTAGCCACCTCAGTGGTGGCGTTTTCTTCATTTTACGCGCCGCAGCCCCTGCTGCCATTGCTTGCAGAGGAGTTTCAGATCGGGGCAACCCACAGTGCTTGGCTGCTGACCCTGCCATTTTTCTGTCTTGCCGTTAGCCCAATCGTCATCGGTGGACTGCTTCAAACGGCCAGTGCGAGAAAGGTGCTCAGTGGTGCCATGATTGTAATGGCACTTTCGTTGGTCGGGTTTGCGCTTTCAGAAACTTACAGCCTGCTAATCGTATTCCGTGGCCTTCAAAGCCTTATGTTTCCAGTTATTTTCACGGCGTGTATGACGTATGCAAGTCGCGCTGGTGATTCGCTAAGCAGGCAAAAAAGAGTAGCGGTGTATATCTCTTCCACCATATTGGGTGGTTTTAGTGGGCGAATATTCGGAGGTTTTGCCGCTGAGAATTTTGGTTGGTCTATACCGTTTTTGGCATTAGCCGTTGTTTCCGGAATCGCTGCGATTGTTATCCATCTTAAAGTGAAAGATGTCCCCATAGAGGGTCAACCTCTGGACGCAAGGGCCACGCTAGCGTTGCTGAAAACACCCAATGTAATATATGTATTGGTGATTGTGTTTGCCACGTTTTTCACATTTGTGGGCGCACTGAATGTCTTGCCGTTCCGTTTGTTAGAGCTAGCCCCGGACATGGGTACCTCTGTCATTGCTCTGGCCTATAGTGGCTATGCAATAGGTGTATTCATTCCTCTGTTTTTGCAGCAGATGATAGATCGTTTCGGTGGCGAAGTCGCTACGCTTACTTTAGGGCTAGCTGTGCTACTAGCGGGGCTTGTTGGGCTAGCATTGCCGGAGGCCTATAGCCTTTTCGGTGTGTGTCTGCTCATCTCCAGCGGTATGTTTGTCATCCATGCCACCGCTTCGGGGTTCCTGAATCAGTTGTATGCCGCGAACGCCAGTTTAATAAACGGTGCCTACATCTCTAATTATTACACAGCTGGAGCGTTAGGCTCGATTGTGCCCGTGTGGGTGGTTTCTCGGTTTGGCTGGTCTAGTTTTGTGTTGTTGCAACTCATTGTCGCGATCAGTGCGCTCTGGTTTTTATTCAAGCTAAAGAAATCTCTCTAGTGAAAAAAACTGATCAGCCACTTTAGCCCACTAGGCGTTCAACAAAAAAAGGCTGCCATATTAAGTGGCAGCCTTTTGTATTCATCCAAACTAATTTGAGTGCCTTTATCAACTAGTGATTGTGATCCCGGTCAGCCTTGCGATAGGCCTTGCCTTCGTGAATGTGGCCCACAATCAAAGCGATAACACACATGGCTATCGAGATATATAGCCAAATGGCTTCACCACTGCCCAAACCGGGGTAGTAGGCGGCGTCAGCAACGGTTTCCCAACCGCCATCAAAAGGTGCTCCAACCATAATCTATGTCTCCAATGAGTGTTAAATATTAATTGTGTGAACGGGAACCTGGGCCTGCCGGAATGCCTTCAGGATAAGCCACAGATGGAACCTTGGTTACGTCAAGTCCTTCAATTTCAGCTGAACGACCCACTCGCAGAATTCCAAAGATTCTCAGAATCAATGACAGTACATACCCAGGAACGAAGCCCAGTAGAAACATAACTACAAGGCCCACTAGCTGACCCATGAAGTTAGTCGTGGGCGCATTTTCAACCACGATGGCTGGGTACCCACTGGCGAATATGCCTACAGCAATCACACCCCAGGCTCCGAGTGTGCCGTGTACGGTGACTGCGCCTACCGCATCATCAACGCCAAGCTTTTCAAAGAACTTGGCAGAGATTGGCATTATGCAAGCGCCGATAAAACCAACAGCGAATGCCATCGGCGGCCACCACAGGTCTAAACCAGCCGCACAGGAAATAATTCCTCCCAGGGCGCCAGACATCATCCAAAATGGATCACGAGTCATCATCCAAGCGCCTATGATTCCACCGGCAAAACCCATCAGGATGTTAAAGGTTAGGGCGGACAGCGTTAGAGGGGTTCCATAGATGGTGGTAAATTCCGCGGTTGACCATGACCAGCCTTCACCAGGAAATATCGCGCAAGCCATTAGGAATCCCCAGAAGCCGACGATTATGGTCATTAGGCCAACCAATAGCATGGGTAAGTTGTGACCTGCGATATGGTTTGCAGAACCGTCCGCATTAAATTTGCCGATGCGCGGTCCGAGATTGATTAAAACTCCTAAAGCGAAAAACCCTGCAACCATATGAACCACCCCGGCAGCACCAAAGTCATGGTAGCCGTATTTGGTCACCAACCAGCCATCAGCATGCCAACCCCAAGCAGCCCCTACCACCCAAGCGAACGCTCCTAAGACGATGGCGAGTATCACAAACGAGAACACCCGTATTCGTTCTATAACGGCACCGGACATAATCGATGCAGTGGTGGCAGCAAACAATGTAAACGCACCCCAAAAAACACCGGTAGCGTTGTCGCCCAAGTGTGGCCCCATGACTTCACTCACTGGATTGGCCGCGGCCATAGCGTATTCCCAACCGCTGATGCCTTGAGGTCCAACACTGAAATCCCAACCGTTAGGGAATGCCCAATAAACAAACCAACCAAAGTAGTAAAAGGTTGGCACCAAGAACGCAAACGCCAGGATGTTTTTTATACCTGAGGCCAACACATTTTTATTACGTGATGCACCCATTTCATAGGCAAGAAAGCCAACGTGTATAAGCACCATTAAAGGAATGGTGATGTAGTAGTACAACTCAGCGAGCACTGTGTTGCCGACCGCATTGGCGGCGGTGAGTGCCTCCAACTGACTGGTCAATTCCGCGATCTGGTCTTCCATTCAATCTTACCTCGTGGGTTGTTTCAGATTCAGGTAGGTTGAAATCTACTGTAAGCTGGTACTTAAATGCAAACGGTTCCAGACCAGATTTGCTCCAATCAGAGTTTGCTAACCGGTGACCCGGACGGTTGATTCGACATCTAAGCGCCAAGGTACAGACTATATTGGCAGGATATTGGGCATAATTGCAGCAGGCTTCCCAGCAATGGTTCATTATTGGTTCTGTTTGAACGCTGATTGTCTCTTTCAACGAGTTTGCTGTGTCAATTTGCTATCTCTAACTGCTTACAAAATATTTTGCTGGTGACCCATTTTCATAAAAAATATTTTTCACCCATCGGTTTCAAACAGCCGCTGGATCAGGCCCCTTATACCGATATCAACCGTTTATTCGAAACACACCGCCTATGAATAACAAAAAGAAAATTCTGTTAACAGAAGAAATACTACCGCCAGGTCTCGATTTGCTTCGCCATCGCGATGATGTGGAATTGATAGTGGCTGAAAATACCGATGAACAAACACTCATTGACTTAGCAGAAGATGTTCACGCCATTGCCGTACGAATGGCGAAGATAACAGCACCACTTATCAACGCAGCGCCACAGTTAGAAATTGTGTCTCGCCATGGCGTGGGCTGCGACAACATAGATATTGATGCCATGAATGCGCGGGGTTTGCCCGTTGCCATCGGTGCTGGTGCAAACGACAAATCGGTTGCGGAATCTGCACTAATGTTGATGTTGGCGACATCGCGGCGGTTGATTGAACAGGATAAGGCGCTACGAGAAGGACGATACGCCGAGCGAAATGCTCTTTCCGGTAACGATTGCTTTGGAAGGCATGTGCTAGTGATAGGCTTCGGTCGTACGGGTAAGTCCACCGCTCGAGTGTGTAAAGGTATTGGAATGAACGTAACCGTCAGCGATATTGCTCTGGATTCTAAAGCTGTAGAGGCCCTAGGTGTTGATGCGGTGTCTGATTGGCGAAAGATTCTCCCCACTGTGGATTTTGTCACGGTGCATGTTCCACTAACTAATCAGACAAAACACATGATTGCCGAAAAAGAATTAGCTGACTTACCCCAAGGGGCGATCGTTATCAATTGTGCGCGCGGCGGTGTCATCAATGAAAAGCATCTGTGCGAATCCTTAGACAAAGGTCATATCGCTGCAGCTGGGTTGGATGTGTTTGAAAGCGAACCACCGCCTGTAGACTACTACTTGTTTGATCGTCCGGATGTAATCCTAACCCCTCATACCGCTGGGACTTCCCGACAGGCGCTGAATGATATGTCCCGCATGACTATGCAGAACATCTTGGATCACTTCGATGGTGCACTGCGTCCAGACTGCATATTTAATGGCGCGGCACTGGCGAATCGCTGATGGTGAGAATTCAGTCGGAACCATTGGCCAGGATGATTTCGGCCACCTTTCAGCAAGCAGGGGCCGCTAAGACGGAAGCGGATGCGATCTCAAACAACCTGGTTTCTGCGAGCTTATGTGGACACGATAGCCATGGGGTTGTGCGAGTGCCGAGGTATTTAGCTCACCAAGCGGAAGGGTTCATGCACTTTGGTAAGCAGGTGACAACGCTGGTTGAATCTGACTCCTTGGTGGTACTCGACGGACAATACGGATTCGGACAAATAGTTGGCAAGCAAGCAACGGATATAGGCATTAATAAAGCTCAACAACGGGGCGTGGCCTTGGTGGCACTTCGACACGCTGGTCATCTAGGCCGAATCGGTGAATGGGCCGAGCGAGCCTGTGATGCGGGCATTGTGTCGGTGCACTTTGTTAATGTGGCAAGAAGCATGTTGGTAGCGCCGTTTGGTGGCAGGGAAAGGCGAATGTCAACAGCACCGGTTACGATTGGCGTGGTAAATCCGATGGGCGATAACTTCATATTGGATTTTGCCACTTCACGTATCGCTGAAGGTAAGGCGCTGGTTGCGCTAAAAGGTGGGGGTGAGTTAAAGCCTGATACTTTAGTGAGTGCGGATGGGAGTCTCAGTAACGATCCATTTGCGCTCTACGGTGACGTAGCTCCGGGGGCTGTACCTGATCCTCGACAGGGACCTGGTGCTTTAGTAGCGATGGGGGAGCATAAAGGCTCTGGTTTAGCTATGGCGTGTGAATTGTTGGCTGGTGCGTTGACAGGCTCTGGCGTAACGGGCAAAGGGTCGGGTCCATACAACGGTATGTTGTCAGTTTACCTAGACCCTAATGCCATTGATGATGGCCACGGGTTTGGCAGCAGTGTTAATGACTACATTGAGTATGTACGATCCTGCTCTCCAGCAATCGGTGTGGAATGCGTGCAAATCCCTGGAGATCCTGAGCGACGCGCCAAGACTGAGCGTCTTGAGTTGGGTATACCACTGAGTGAAGAGACTTATCAAAATCTGGTAAGCGCTGCGAGAGAGCGTGACGTCCCTTCAGAACTGATTGCCCTGGCCGTTTGACCGGTTAAGCGCTGGCGACTCTCGCTGTTAACTCTATGAATTATGCTGGGAGTGTAAAGAGTGGAACAACGAATAAGATCCGATTGATTGAGTATTGCTAACTCTCAACAACGAATGCTGACTAAAGAGCTGAACTGACACAACGCAAAGGCGGTGTACACCAATGTTAAATCAAGATCTATTAGACTGCTTATCGCAGTGGGATACCCCCACAATATGCAATGCGCTTGAATTAGTGGTGCCAGAACGTCGCGGTCATGGTTTTTCCGTCCATCCTTTTTCGGTTATGTATCCTGAGGCAAAGCCTATGGTTGGTTATGCCAGGACAGCGAAAATACGGGCCTCACATCCTGTCAATTCCAATGCTGAATGTGTTGATAGGCTGGACTACTACGAATACATTGCAAGCGGGGCGAGCCCAACCATAGTAGTGATAGAAGATGTTGACCCTCAACCAGGGGTGGGCGCTTACTGGGGTGAAGTCCATACAGCGGTGCATAAAGCACTAGGGGCATTGGGTGTGATCACGAATGGATCCTATCGAGACATTGCAGACAATGCGCCGGGTTTTCAAATCCTTGGGGGTATGGTGGGGCCAAGCCACGCCTATGTGCATCCCATAAGTGTCAATACCAATGTGACCGTGCATGGTATGGCCGTAAGTCATGACGACCTAATACATGCTGATCGACACGGTGCAGTAGTGGTGCCTTCCGCAGTGGCAGAGAAAATTCCGGAGGCTGTGGCTCAAATTGCTGACAGAGAAGCCAAAGTTCTTAGCGTCGCTCGTTCTGACAACTTTTCTATGGATAAGTTGAAACAAGCGCTGGGTGGAACCTCTGAGGCCCATTAAATGTTCAAATTTGCGCGCACTCAGGTGACGATTCTGAGTGTGCCGTTGATAGGTTATGGGTGTCGCACTCATACCAAGTCTGTATAGAGTCTACGGTCGAAAAACCTGGAACAGGCAACGAATTCCGACCGGAATTGAGTGGGAATCTGAGAAATCCACTTAAAGATGGCTATTCGCGCTGCCGTCAAACAGCATATGCGCAGTGAGGCGCTGCTAATTCATAAGGCTATGAAACTTTACCATCTCCCTTACAGTCATCACAGTTCCAAGATTCACATCACGATTCTAGAAAAACGACTCAACGCAGAATTTGTTGATGTTAGTGGCTTGGATAAAAGTGAGTATTCCGACAAGTTTAACCCTCAGGGCCAGGTCCCTTTTCTGATCGACGGGGAACTATCGATGGGTGAAAGTAGTGTGATTTTGGAATATCTGGACGAGATGTATCCAATGCCGGCGATGGTGCCACAGCATGCCATTGATCGAGCCGAGTCACGTTGGATGATCCTTTTCCATAATTCGGATCTTGCTCCAGTACTGTCTTCTCTGTTTTTAGAAATTGGTAAGATTAACCCTGATAAGGAAAGACTCGCCAGCCTAAAAGAAATTATGTTTTCCACCTTAGACATGGTCGAAGCTAGAGTGGCGCCTGCACCCTATTACTCAGGTGACATCTTCGGAAACGTAGATGCCACTTATGCGATGAGTCTATGGTATTCGAACTGGTTGGCAGACCAACTCGGATATCCCTTAAACGAGAACCGATTTTCAAACGTTTTAAATTGGTTATCTGCCGTTGAGCGCCGCGCTTCGTGTGAAGTAGTTATTCATCAGTGTTTAGTGTCCTTAGGCTTAGCTGAAGAATCTCAGAAACTCGCAGCCTAACCCCGTCCTGTTGTTGCCATCCCGTGAAGCCCCAGGGTCGGACCTGTTTCCCCTTTCGGGTCCGACCCGCCAACCTTAGTGGGTCCGAGCGAAATCCGAGCACTCTTTGGTGAGAGCCTCTTGGTAGCGACTCTCAACACGTTAGAATAAGTAACTGGGTCAGACCCACCACGCCACTCGGGTCCGACCCGAGTGGCGTGGTGGGTCTGACCCGTTTGCGTGGGGTGGGGTGGTGCTGGAAGTTCTGTATCGAGATGAGTATTTGATTGCGGTTGAGAAGCCAGCGGGTATGTTGGTGCATCGCAGTGATATTGATCGGCGCGAGACCATATTCTTAGTACAGACGTTGCGCGATCAGATTGGGCAGAAAGTGTTTCCAGTGCATCGGCTGGATAAACCCACCTCCGGAGTGATTCTGTTTGCACTGAGTTCTGAGATCGCTCGAACGTTGAACTTAGCATTCACACAAGGAGAGGTTAGTAAGCGCTATTTGGCGGTCGTCAGAGGAACCATTGATCCCAGGGGTGAGATCGACTATCCACTCAAAGAAAAACTTGATCGAATTGCCGACAGGGATGCCGACAAAAACAAACCGGCACAATCTGCAATAACAGCCTATCGACGAATCAGCCTAGGCACTCTCGAGGTGCCAACGGGCCGTTATCCAACCTCCCGATACTCTCTCGTGGAATGTTTTCCGCGTACAGGTCGAAAGCATCAGCTGCGCAGGCATATGAAACACATTTCCCATCAGATCATAGGAGATACCACGCACGGTGATGGTAAGCACAATCAAACTTTTCGTAAGCACTTAAATTGTCATCGTTTGTTATTAGCAGCCACTCAGCTGACATTGCAGCATCCAGTGACACAAGACGAGTTGGTCATTGATGGAAGTTTGGATGAAACGTTCAAGGCTGTGCTTATACGATTTGATTGGATAGTGTGAAAGGGGCAGGGATGCACAAACCATCCTGGGTTTGTGCACTTTTCATTGCGTTTAATAAAAGACGTATTTCGCTGTGAAATACGTTGCTCTAAAATCGTTGCTGGATTCTTGCCCTTCGATAGTAGAGCCAGAGTTCGCATAGCTGGCCTGAACCTGCAGATGGCTGGACAGTTCATACCCAGCACCGATCATCCACGCAGGAGCGCTGGTGTCAATGGTGCGTTCATCATCCGGTCCGCCTAAAAAACCTTTTCCGTATAGGCCAGTTACATACAGCGAGGCTGCACTACGAGCCAAGTACCATGTTGCGCCCACCCCCACGATAGTTGAAAAGTTTTGTGTGTCTCCACCATTGTTGACGCTGGCACCGATACCACCGACATGAATGCTTAAGTATTCGTTGAGTCCAAACCCAATTTGCGCACTGGTGGCAATATTGTTCGACTGAATACCAGCAACGGTATCTCCACTTGCGTAGTCGACGACCGTGGAACTCATGCCAACGCCGAGACCAATCTGAAGCCCAGTGCGTTTCCCATCAAATGCTTGAGCGCTCGAGGCGGCGAAAAGGGATAGCATGATTAATATTGAGGAAGCAATGTTCATAGTTCATCTCCGAGGTTGTTCAGTGACTGGCGATGTCAGAGCGGATCTGGCATTTGGCCTGTATCAGTTACAACGCACCGCATACGGATTTTTAACAATTCACTCACAGATGGTGAGACATCGTATAGATATGTGTTGCAAGGGTTCTCAGCAAAGCCACTTGGAAACTGCGAGATGGCCGTTAATCCAGAACGAATCAGCCGATATTGAGCCAATCTTTTGAGTCTTCTGAAAGATCACAGTTGCCAGGATTCTCCACGGCACCGCTTAGAACCCACGGCGATGGCCAGAAAAATTCAACGAATCAGCCAATGACGGTTAAATCTGCTTTAAGGCAGGTAATATCTTTCTTGGAGTACCCGATCGAACTCAAAATATCGTCGGTGTGCTCCCCGAGTGTTGGAGGCTGACTAGACAAATCAGGCCGCACCCTCTCATCACCAAATTCGAGTGGTAGAGCTGGGAGCCATGTGCTGGGAGCCACTGAATTCAGCGCGGTTTCCAAACTGGTGTCCACTAATCCGCCATCGGAGAGAAGATGTGCATTCTGTAGAAGTTGCTCGGGCTGAACTACCGGCGACCAGGAAACGCCAGCGGATTCGCACTTGTGGTGTAGAACCTCATACGAAATTTGGGCTAGACGCTTTGAAATTTCGGGTAACAACCAATCACGAGAATCGCACCTGAGCGCATTTGTCCGTAAAGAGTCATCCGTGAGTAAATCGTCGAATTGAAAAACCGAACAGAAATTCAGCCACTGGCTATCACTGGTAACACCGATAAACAGTTGTTGGTTATCTTCGGATAAAAACACATCGTAAATTCCCCAAGCGCCTTTGCGCGCAGTCATGGGGGGAACGATCTCGTTAAGAGCTGCACCACCGGCTATGTGTGAGGCCATCATAAACGCCGCAGATTCGAACAGTGCGCTGCCCACCCGTTGTCCCTCGCCCGTTAGATCTCTTTCGCGTAAGGCGGCTTGCACACCAACAATGCCAAAGACAGCGCCGAGAATATCAACAATGGACGCACCTGCTCGCAACGGTTGACCAACCGGACCAGTCATATAGGCTAATCCACTTTGAAATTGCACCACTTCATCTAGAGCCGGTTTGTTTTCAAACGGACCTTTCAGGTATCCCTTTAAACTGAGATAGATCAAACGATCGTTGAGTAATCGTAGAGTGTTCCACCCGCAGTTCAGCTTTTCCATCGTGCCTGGTCCGTAGTTCTCAATAACGACATCGGCGTCTTCGATCAATCGGTGAATGATTTTCTGACCGGCGACGGTTTTTAGATTCACCGCGAGGCTGCGCTTGTTGCGATTAAATGTGGCAAAAAATCCTGACGCAAAGCCAGTGAGTTGCCGCGTCCGATCGCCAGAGGGTGCCGGTTCAATTTTGATGACATCCGCTCCAAGCTCAGCCAGGAGTAAGCCAGCGCAGGGGCCCATAACGGTATGGCTGAATTCGAGAACAGACAGTCCTTTTAATGATTGAACGTTTGGCATGAGCTCGGCCAGTGTCGGTGGAGAGTGGGTCCAAGGATAAACATAAACGGCACGTTTGAGTAATCAGCCAACCTAACTTCGTGTACTCAAGTTGCTGAAAAAAAAGCAAATATCTTGACTTTTAACGTATCCATGAGGGTGGAGAACCGCAGTGATCAACCGCCTAGAAATTTTAGATTTAGTCTAGGTAGATCACAGAGCTTATGAGACAATTCTGATCAAGGGAGTGTTCGCTCACCTTTTTGAAATTTGGAGGAATAACACACAATGAACATGCTAAAGCAGGCGGGTGCCTGTCTGATCTTAAGTGCCGGTCTTCTGGGTCAAGCCTCAGCAGCCGAATGTATCGCCCCGGCAAATCCTGGTGGCGGCTGGGATTTTACCTGTCGTTCGATCGGTAAAATCATGCATGACATAGGCGCGGTTGATAAACCGATTCAAGTCACCAACATGGCCGGTGGCGGTGGTGGATTGGCGTATTCCCACGTGGTTAACGAGCGCTCAACTGATGAAGAGCTCATTGTGGCTGCATCGTCGGCAACCGCAACTCGCCTAGCACAGAATGCCTATGCAGGAATGAAAGCTGACCAAGTTAAGTTCTTAGGCGCTATCGGCGCTGACCCAGGCGTCATCGTGGTCGGTAAGGATTCGCCATTTCAGTCATTAACCGATCTATTAGATGCTGTGAAAGCAGATCCATCCTCGATCACATTTGCAGGTGGTTCAGCTGCCGGCGGATTCGATCATCTTAAAGTGTTGATGGCATTGGGCCGAGCTGGATTCAACGACATCTCAAAAGTAAAATACATCGGTGTTGATGGTGGCGCGGATGCTATTACTCAGACCATTGGTGGTTTTACCCAAGCTATGACCGGTGATATCTCTGAGGTGGTTGGCTTTTTGAAATCTGGAGACGTCCGAGTTCTAGCCGTTTTGACCGATGAGCGCATACCTGGCGATTTCGACAGCATTCCCACCGCCAAAGAGCAGGGCATTGATGTCGTTGCGGTGAATTGGCGTGGATTGTATGTACCCAAAGATATCTCTGATGAAGCATACCAAAAGTGGTCAGATGCGTTAGCTCAAGTAGCGGCTTCCGACGAGTGGGCCGAAGCCATGGTGGCCAATGGTCTAGCACCATTTACTAAGGTTGGTGATGATTTCGCTGGCTACCTAGATGGTGTCATAGCGGAAATCCAGACTTTATCCAAAGAGTTGGGTGTTATTAAGTAGTGAGTGACCGACTTTTCGGTGCGGTAGCAGGTTTGGTGGCGCTTATGTATATCGTAAGCGCCACACAAATCCAGTCGAGTTTTATGACCGACCCAGTAGGGCCCAAGCTCTTTCCGATGATCATCGGAGGAGTGGCTTTATTGTGTGCGGTTACCATTTTTTTAAAACCCGATGAGTCTCCCTCTTGGCCTGCTCCCGGCATTTGGGTGGCTTTATTGTGTGCAGTGTTGGCGCTGGTGGGTTACGCCTACGCTCTTAAGCCCTTGGGGTTTCTCATTCCCACAGCGGTGGTCTCGATGATTATCAGCTATCTCATACGCAGAAATGTTCTCACCGCGGCGTTAACTGGAATGGGTTTGTCGGTCGGGTTGTTTCTATTATTTAAATATGCACTGGGTCTTGGTCTGGTTGCATTTTCTAAAAATTTGATCGGATAAGCTACTTTGGAAGTTTTCTCGCTACTAGCCAATGGTTTTTCTGTTGCGCTAACGCCAGGTAATTTGATGCTCGCTGTTTGCGGGTGCATCATTGGAACTATGGTGGGAGCCTTGCCTGGCTTAGGGCCGTCCAATGGCGTGGCAATTCTGATTCCGCTGGCCTTTTCATTGGGTCTGGATGCGACCCAAGCGCTCGTGTTAATGACCAGCGTCTACTACGGTGCGATGTACGGGGGGCGTATTTCGTCCATTCTTCTGAACATCCCAGGCGACGAACCTGCTCTTATGACCACCCTTGACGGATACCCGATGGCGAAAAAAGGCCGAGCCGGGGATGCGTTGGTGTTATCTGGGGTTGCTTCGTTTGTGGGCGCCACGCTCGCCACCATTGGCTTGATGTTACTGGCTCCTTTGTTGGCACGAGTTGCATTTCTGTTTGGTCCTGCTGAAAACTTTGCATTGTATCTATTAGCGTTTTGCACGCTCGGTGGCATTGCCTCTAATAACCAGCGTAAGGCTGCGATCGCTGCTTGTATTGGATTAGGCATTGCCATGATCGGTTTGGATAACAGCACAGGTATGCCACGATTCACTTACGATAGTTTGCACCTTATGGACGGTGTCGATTTTCTCGTTGCCATTGTTGGCCTGTTCGCGGTATCTGAAGTGTTCATCTTTATAGAAAGTCATGGCAAGAATTCTGCGATTGGGGTGAAGCTCGACAAAATAACTATTCCGGTCAAAGACATTGTTCATAGTGCAGGTGCCATGTTGAGATCCTCAGTCGTTGGATTTATAGCTGGAGTATTACCAGGCGCTGGAGCGTCCTTGGGAAGTTTTCTAGCCTATATGTCAGAAAAAGCGATTGCGAAAGATAAAGATACCTTCGGCACCGGAAATCCACGCGGAGTGGCGGCTCCCGAAGCAGGTAACAATGCTGCTGCGGGTGGTGCGCTTGTTCCCATGCTGACGCTTGGCGTCCCTGGCTCTGGTACTACAGCCGTGCTGCTCGCTTTGCTGATGACTCTGAATATCACACCAGGGCCGTTACTGTTTACCGAACGTGCCGATTTAGTTTGGGGACTAATAGCAACCTTGTTTATTGCAAATTTTGTGTTGTTGGTTCTGAATGTGCCGTTGGTTAAAGTGTTCGTCAAACTACTGAGTGTGCCGGCCTGGATATTGTTACCTGGTGTCACCATGGTGTCGTTTGTCGGTATCTATTCCTTATCTGGCAGCTACTTCGACTTACTACTGATGATTGGTTTTGGTGTGTTAGGGTATTTTCTGAGGAAAATTGATGTCCCAACGGTACCTATTATTCTGGGCATATTGTTAGGTAATCACATGGAAGATAATCTGCGCAGAGCAATGGTGATTTCAGGGGGTGAGTGGACTTACTTGTTCTCCTCTCCTATTGCCATTGGATTGTGGGTTGCCGCAATCGTCGGATTTGTGGCTCCTATGTTCCTCTCCCGTTTTTTGCGTAAACCAGCGGCTGTAAGCGATTAGCGCAGAATTAGAGTTAGGAGACACATTGTGACAACTCGTGTGTTGGTGCCCTCCGGAGTGTTGGGATTGGGTTTTGATTCTGCTGCCTTGACAGCTGGCGTTGCTCTCAAACCTAATATCATTGCCATCGATGGTGGGTCCACCGACAGCGGCCCGTTTTACCTGGGCACCGGTACATCCAAATATTCCCGTGCTGCCTGTAAATCCGAATGGAAAGCCTTGATGCAGGCCAGAGAGCACGCACAGGTTCCGCTGGTGATAACCTCCTGCGGCACGTGTGGAACGGATTCAATGGTGGATTGGATGTTGGAGATCACCCGCGAAATTGCGATTGAGTTAGGCCTTCGCGTTAAGGTCGCCACCTTGTATTCCGAGCAATCCCCTGAGCAAGTGGTGGAAAAGTTTGAACAAGGCAAAGTTCAGGCGTTGCTTCCTGAGATGCCCATCGACTCAGAATCTATCGCCTCGATTGATCATATCGTAGCGCTTGCCGGCGCGGAGCAGATTAATGCTTGCTTAAGTACTGGCGCTGAGATCGTTCTGGCAGGTAGAGCCACAGACACTGCAGGTATTTCAGCACTACCGTTAGCTCGAGGAGAGCACCAAGGCGCTGCTTGGCATGGAGCAAAAATTGCTGAGTGCGGCGCGCTCTGCTCCACCAACCCAACCAGTGGAGTGATTGCCCTCGAAGTAGATAGTGATGGGTTTACCGTCCAGCCTTTAGCCAAAGGTGCCAGGTGTACCCCGCACTCTGTATCGGCGCATATGCTGTATGAAAATGCTGATCCGCTGAACCTCTATGAACCCGGCGGTGTGTTAAAGGTAGAAAGTGCTCAGTATGAATCGGTGGATGAGTACACGGTTAAAGTGACCGGCTCTCAATGGGTGATCGAAGAGCGCTACACCGTAAAGCTGGAAGGTGCAAAGGCGGTGGGGTATCAGTCGACTCTGATGGCGATACTGCGTGATGCGCACTACGCTAAACATGCCCAACGTTGGGTGGAACGTCTGAACGCGTTTGTGTGTGCCGAAATTAGTAGTCGCATGCAGCTGTCAAACACAGACTACGACATTGAATTTCGACTTATCGGTGTAGATGCCGCATTAGGTGAACTGGAGACTCGTCGTGTAACACCCACTGAGGTCGGTGTGTTGGTTATTGTCACTGCGCAGACAGAAGAGATCGCAGATGAAATTGCCAAGCTAATGAATCCGTTTTTGTTACATTACCCATTATCGGAGCATGAAGAGCTGCCCACGTTTGCCTTTCCGTATTCGCCAGCTCAGACCAATCGTGGTGCTTGCTATGAATTTTGTCTGAACCATACCATGGTGTTGAGCGACCCTATGGAAGCGTTTCGAATGGAAGTGCACCAGTTGTGAAATGGCAGTGAATCAACGCATTTCTGTGGTGATTGACACTGAGCATAGATACGCCTCTGTTGTGTGTTTATCGGTGCGTAATTTTGCACAACGGGTTAGTGTTGCTAGGGCTCCGCTGAAGCCGTGGCCAATTAAGGAAGCACTAAAGTGGTGACAGTGGGAGATAAAGTTAAGAAAATCCGCTCTAAAAACGCAGGACCTTTTTGGATAACCGTCGATGTGTTCTGCGGAGATGAAGAGGTGTTTCGTTCTCTGTGTGATCAGTTGACCGATGAGCTCATCGCTAATTTGTATCAAGTACCTAAGCAAACTTTAAAGAGATTCGAGCTAGTTGATCTTTGGGTATTGAAATTCAGCTTTCCCAGAAAGGTGGTACAAGGCAGTCGGCATGATCGCGACATGCACGGTGCACAAATGAGTGTATTGCTATCCGAAATGGAACTGCCTGGCTAACTAAACTACCGAGGGTAAGCGTGTCGCGGGTGGCGTATTGCGGCTGCGATGTGAACGGACAATGCCATCGATTATGGTCATGCCCACACCCGGTAAGTTGCCTTGATGAATGCTCTCTAGCATATCTTTTCCTGGTGAATGCTGTGCCTGATCGAGCAGGATGAAATCAGCGGCTTTACCTGGCTCGATAACGCCACAGTCTAAATCTCGCATTCGAGCGGTATTCCCTGTGGCAAAGCAAAACGCGACTTCCGGTGGAACGTTCCCCAGGCTAGAGAGCATAGCTATCATTCGCAGTATGCCAAGAGGTTGTACTCCCGAACCGGCAGGCGCATCAGTGCCAAGTATTACTCGTTCAGACTGGTCAATTTCGAAAGCTGTTCGCATGGCTAACAAACCTGCTCGCTCATTGCCGTTGTGTACGATCTCTATACCTCGTGTACAACTTTCACAAAGGCAAGTGATTTGATCATCGGGTAGAGCGGTGTGACCACCATTGATATGACCGATAATGTCAGCATCGGCTTCGAGTACAACGTCTTTATCTATTAATCCGGACCCAGGAATGGATGGGCCACCGGTGTGTATGGTGGATTGAATGCCGTACTTACGTGCCCATTTAACCATTTGGGCCGCTGTTTCACCGGCTTTAACAGATCCTAAACCGACTTCTCCTAATAACTTTACACCGGCATCTGCCAGCTCTTTAAAGTCGTGTTCTTCCATTCCTTCTTCCAATACAGGTGCACCGGCAAGCATCTTGACTCCAGATGGTCGAAAGTTTTCATACCATCGTTGAGAGGCAATAGCCATGGCTTTTAAGCCAACGATATCTTTGGGACGACCTGGAGCGTGGACTTCTCCGGCAGAAATCATCGTTGTGACGCCACCGTGCAAACAGGAATCTATCCAGTTCAATTGCTGCTGTCTGGGAGTGTAATCGCCAATCACAGGATGAACATGGCTATCGATCAACCCTGGGCTTAACCAAACGCCGTTAGCATCCACCACAGTCGTTGCTCGATCAGTATCAAGCGACGCTAAATCACCAATCGCCGAGATAATTCCATTCTCGGCGATCACGCAATTGCCGTCGATCAGTGGCTCCTCGAGTTTGCCAGAGAGAATTCGACCAATGTTCTTGATAACCAATTTTTCAGCGGACATGCGGTGATCCTCTAAGGCAGAAATAAGCCAAACGGGGTGTGAATACCGTTGATGCTTGACCTAGTAGGGCAAACTGTTTCTAATGCTAGATGGTATTCGCCATTATATAGGTTAGTCAAAGCGAAAATGAGTGATCTCAATATTCGAAAGTTTGCCACTGCCACTGAGGAAATTTTTCACGAGGGCGGCCCGGCGCCAGCTGTACCACTGAAAAAGGGCTATAGCATAGCGGTAATCGAAAATCCTTTTGCCGGCAGGTACGTCGAGGAAATTAGCCACTATATGGAAACTCTAAAGCCTCTGGGTTTAGATTTAGCGGCCAAATTGATTGATGCGTTGGGTGGTAAAGACGCGATTCAGGGGTATGGAAAAGGCGCTATTGTAGGTTCCGCTGGCGAAATCGAGCATGGTGCGCTGTGGCATGTTCCTGGGGGTTATGCGATGCGTGAACTATTAAATGATGCCAAGGCAATTGTGCCCTCTACTAAGAAGGTCGGTGCCCCCGGCACTCGATTGGACATACCGGTGACTCATATCAACGCCTCTTACGTGCGAGGTCACTTCGATTCCGTGGAAGTGGGTTTAAACGATGCACCGAAGGCCGATGAATTACTACTGGCGTTGGTCATGACGACAGGTGGCAGAATTCATGATCGAGTCGGTGGTTTAAAAGCTGCCGATATCGAAGGTAAAGATGGATTGCGTTGAGTCGCTTGCCGGAGGTGGGTTTAGTCGCAGACTGCCATCCAATGACCGATTGCATCTACAACACGGCCCAATAGATCTTCTCATACAAGCGCACTCCGCGAATCCGCAGGAGGTAACGACTGCCTACACTGCGGCGACTTCGGCATTCACCGGTCTACTCGCTGAGTTGGCGCTTGATTTAGATCAGCTACGCCAACCAGCCTCGGTTGAGCTGAAGCTTACGCATCCCGTTTCTCGCAATATGAGTGCGACAGCGATGCGTTTTTCGCCCACTTTCGTTACTCCCATGATTTGTGTTGCAGGTGCGGTCGCAGATTACATTAAGCATCACATGCTGTTGTCTGCCAATCTCGATAAAGTGCTGGTGAACAATGGTGGCGATATTTCGGTGCATTTGTCACCAGGATCAACCGCTAAGCTGGCTATTTGTGGTGATGTACGCTCCGGTCGTTGTACAGACTTCATTGAGCTATCCTACGAGGACAAGGTGGGCGGCGTTGCCACCAGCGGCTGGCCGGGCCGCTCGCATTCTCTGGGCATTGCCGATGCCGTGACCGTTCTGGCTGATACCGCTGCACTTGCAGACGCAGCCGCAACTTTGGTGGCTAACGCCGTTGACCTACCTGGTCACCGAAACATACGTCGAGAACCCGCCACAGAATTATCACCCGATACAGATTTAGGTGATCGTCGTGTGACCACACACGTGGGTGAGTTGACCGACAGTGAAATCGATGCAGCGTTATCGAAAGGTATGCCCTGGGCCAAAGAATTCGTGTCACAAAGGTTGATCCACAGTGGTTACCTGCATCTGCAAGGTAAGACCCAGGTGTGTCAGCCAAAGAGGGGTTCTTCTTTTTTGGTAACAGATGACCCATGTTTAGATTTATCGATGCCGAATTACCCGAACAGCTCCAGTTCTATATCAAATCCCATCCCGGCAGGTGGATGAGCGCTACCACCGGATCGTTATAAAGAGATAAACGCTATGAGTGTTTCAAAAATTAGAAAATTGGTGACGTTCGTAGATGAAACATACCGTGAAATGGGTAAGAGCATCAGTCCTCCAACACGACGTGCCTGTGCGGTTGCGGTGATTGAAAACCCACATTCAGGGCAGTACCAGGAAGATCTGAAGGCTCTCATGGCCATGGGTGAAGAATTGGGAGGCATGTTAGGAAAAAAGTGTGTTGACGCGCTGGGTATTGAACCTGCTGAGACTGAAAGCTATGGTAAGGCAGCCATGGTGGGTGAAAGCGGCGAGCTGGAACACGCAGCGGCCATTTTGCATCCGCGTCTTGGTAAACCCCTGAGAGCGGCTGTTGAGAAAGGGGCTGCGTTGGTTGCATCGAGTAAAAAAATGGGATCTCCAGGGCAACCTCTTGATGTCCCTCTTGGACACAAAGATGCCGCTTATGTTCGCTCACATTTTGATGGTATGGAAGTACGAATTAATGATGCACCCCGTGCCAATGAAATTATGGTCGCTGTTGCGGTTACCGATTCTGGACGTCCGCTCCCTCGGGTCGGTGGACTTACCCACGAGGAAGCTGAAGGGAAGGATGGCTTGCGATGATCATTGACTAAATCGATGTCTTTTTACGATTTGACGTTAGATCAAGCACTGGACCGGCTAAATCAATCTCCCGTTAAGCTTTTGGCTGGCGGTACCGACTACTATCCATCGCTGCAGGAAACGCCACCGAGTTCTGAGGTTCTTGATATTACTCGTATCGAGTCGCTCCAAGGCATACATGTCTCTGACCAAGAGGGCTGGCGTATTGGTGCGGGTGTCACTTGGACCCAACTTATAAAAGAACCTCTGCCGCCGGCTTTCCGTGCCTTGAAACTGGCTGCTCGCGAAGTGGGTTCTGTACAGATTCAAAACAAAGGGACGCTAGTAGGGAATCTCTGCAATGCGTCTCCTGCAGCCGATGGTGTGCCTGCGCTATTAGCACTCGATGCAGAGGTTGAAATTGCCAGAAAAAAAGGCACTCGCACTGTTCCGCTATCAGAATTTATCACTGGGGTTAGATCCATTGACTTGGCTGAGAATGAATTGGTCAGTGCAATCCTAATTCCTCCAGTTAAACCTGCCACGGGGCTATCTCTGGGTGCATCACCGCAGAGTCATTTCGTTAAGCTAGGTGCGCGCAGTTATCTAGTGATCTCCATAGCCATGGTGGCTGTGCAGCTGTCTGTGAATACTGGAGGGATCATTGAATGCGCTGCTATTGCTGTAGGAGCTTGCTCCCCAGTGGCGCAGCGCATGGATGAATTGGAAGCTCTATTAGTCGGTCAACCGTGCCCGGAGAATTTTGCCGGATGGGTAAAGCCCGATGCCCTGAAACGGCTATCTGCCATTGACGATGTTCGTGGTACTGCAGCTTATAGACTGGACGTGGTGGCTCGCTTAATCGAGCAATCGCTCACCGAAACAGCATCACTGTGTGTTAATCATCCGTCGGAAGTGACATCGTTATGAGTTCGGTGACCCGACTTGAGTTCACGTTAAATGGGCAATCTATTCAGACAACGGTGTCGCCGACGGCTCGATTGAGCGATGTGCTGCGTAATCAATGCAATAGCAAGGATGTCAAAGTAGGCTGCAATGCAGGGGACTGCGGTGCCTGTTCGGTGTTGATTGATGGCGAGGTGGTGTGTGCCTGCATTACCGCGGTTGGACAGGTGCGTGGCCGATCAGTAGAGACATTGGTCGGGCTAATAGCCGATGAACCTCTAACGCAAAAGTTATCTGAATCGTTTCTAGAAAAGGGGGCGGCTCAATGTGGCATTTGTATCCCTGGCATGCTTGTGTCGGCAACGGCTCTGCTTCGATCAACAGCTCAGCCTGATCAAAATCAAGTGCAAGATGCATTAGGTGGTGTGTTGTGTCGGTGTACCGGCTACCGAAAAATCATTGATGCGGTGGTTGGCGCCAACAGCGCAGAAAGCCATAGCGCCAGCGACAACGGTATTTCTGGGTCACCTCTGGGTATTGGCATTCAACGGGTGGATGGATTACAGAAAGTATCGGGTACCGATAGTTTTGGCGATGATGTTGCGCCTGGTGATGCACTGGTACTCAAAGTTATTCGCTCGCCTCATCATCACGCCGCTTTTGAGCTTGGTGATATGGAGCTGTTTGTGAAACAGAACCCGGGCATTGTGACGGTGCTTACGTCTAAGGACATTCCTGGGAGCAACGCCTTTGGTGTCATTCCACCGTTTATAGATCAACCCGTATTTGCTGAAGCTGAAACGCGTTTTAGGGGTGAAGCTATCGCAGCCATTGTGGGGGAAGCTGTTGCTATAGCTCAGCTGGATACTACTGATTTTCCGGTGGTTTGGTCCCCATTGGATGCGTGGTTGGATGTAGATGCAGCACAGGAAGCTAATGCCGCATTACTGCATTCAGATAAAGCGAATAATGTGATGTGTCGTGGTTATGTCTGCAAGGGCGATGTTGATAGCGCTTTGCAAAACGCTGCTCATCAGGCGACAACGGAGATTGTCACAGGATTTGTGGAGCATGCTTATATTGAGCCGGAAGCAGGCTATGCGATACGTAGAGGTGATGAACTCTCGGTATTTGGCTGTACACAAGCACCGTATATGGACAGAGACAGCCTAGCGCTCATTCTCGGATTGAACCCGGAGCAAGTTCGGATCGTACCCACGTCAACCGGGGGCGGGTTTGGCTCTAAATTAGATTTATCATTCCAGCCGTTTATTGCGCTTGCGGCCTGGACCCTTGGTAGAGCGGTTCGAATTAACTACACCCGCCAGGAATCGCTTCAATCAAGTACCAAGCGTCATCCTGCGGCCATGACCTTTTCCGCAGGCGTTGATCATCAGGGGAAACTCACGGGTGTACGATTTGACGGCACGTTTAATACAGGCGCGTATGCTTCTTGGGGCCCCACAGTTGCCAATAGAGTG
>JAHQVR010000059.1 GCA_019634245.1 Gammaproteobacteria bacterium | reverse complement strand
TATAACGCGCATACTCATCATTATCTTATTTCCGGCATTGGCGTTGTGGTTACCAAAATTTCTAGGGTTCAATTGAACTGCCCTACACTTTCTCAAAAAATATTTGATTCTACTTAACCTAACAGACGATGAAGGTATATCATTAGCAACTAAACTGACCAGAAAAATTGGCGACAATGCCCCTTTTCGAATTACCTGATGATACTGGCCATATCACGAATCAACGATATGTCGCGATGTGAAGGTATGTTTACGGACAGTCATGCAGCAGCAATGTCTCACATAGTATGACACTACCGGTACCAACACTTGACATGAAATTAACCTCATCGTCGGATGAGACCGCGTCCTTATCCGATTGATCAAAATAGGAAGTAATTGAGCTCGGATACAACCCTATCTGGTGGGGAGTTGTTTTGGTGATGGTTATTGAGGTTGGAATGATAACCCCGCCAATCGGTATGAATGTGTTTGTATTGTTCGGGGTTGCATCCATGAGCCATATTTTCAATGAACTGAACCATTAAGTATGTGCAACAGTAAATTTTTCAGATAGTGAATAGACACTAAACCGTTGTCCAATAATTCGCGAAATTATATCCGGCCTTTTAATCAGTATTGTCTGAGTCGTTTGTTGCCGGGCTAGCGCCAGAATTCCGAAAATAGTTAGCGATATACAATGATATCAGAGCTATGATTCCCATAAGGTCAGTCAGTACCTCTGGTATCAACAAGCCCAATCCACCCACAAGCAAAACTGCAAGTTCCCAGCTTTCCGGCTGGCGCGAAAGAAAGTAGATATAGCGTTCAGATGCCGCAGACAACATAAGAATTGATATAAGTGCTGTGGATACAGACAGCACTATGTCAAGCGTTTCACCCTGGAGTATTAAACTTGGGTTCAATACGAATAAAAAAGGGAGTACAAAGAGGATCGCACCCAGGCGCATCGCTGTCACGCCCGTCTGCATTGCCGGCGCTTTTGCTATAGAAGAAGCTGCAACTGCTGCCATCGCCACTGGTGGAGTGATGTAAGACAACATGGCCCAATAAAGTATAAAAAGATGGCTGGCCATTTCGCTAAACCCACCCTGTACCAGCGCCGGAGCCAGAACCACAGCCAGGAAAATATAACAAGCTGATACCGTCATCCCCATACCGAGTATGAAACTCGTTAATGCGCCAAAAATCAGCAGCAAATAAGGATTACCACCTGCGTATTGCAGCAATTCACGGCTAAACGCATTACCCACCCCTGTAATCGCTAAGGCGCCTACAACCAGGCCAACACCCGCCAGAACACCTACCAACAGCCCAATCGTAGTTCCGGTCTGCATGATCAGCTCAATGACCGGTTTTAGCAGCTGCTTCTTTTTGGTTCGAACAATGGCGGTGATTACAAGCAAGATGGTGACGTAGAAAGGTGACTTGGCCTCAGCATTAGTGGCAAGTAGTAAAACAACCAAAGCAAGTAAACTGATCAGAAATACCCAGCCGGAACGCAACACGCTACTAAGACGCGGCAGTTCGCTTATCGGTAGTCCCTGGAGACCATTTCTTGCAGCGTAACAATCAGATTGAATGAGTAGAACAAGATAGAACAGGATGGCAGGAATCGCCGCTGCCACCATGATATCCGCATACGGGACGTTCATGAAAGACGCCATGATGAATGCCACCGAACCCATCACCGGTGGCATCAAAGCGCCGCCTGTTGACGAACAGGATTCTACCGCCCCCGCATAAGCTGGAGGGTAGCCACAGCGCTTCATCGTGGGAATGGTCATTGATCCGGTAGAAATCACATTAGAAATAACACTACCCGAAAGCGATCCAAAGAAACCACTCGACAGTATAGCGACCTTTGCTGGTCCGCCTCGTGCATGACCCATCATCGCATTTGCCAGGTCCATAAAAAAGACCCCGCCTCCGGATATGGTTAACGCTACACCAAATATAATGAATCCGATCAGCAAATCAGCGATGACGCGGATCGGAATCCCGATAATGCTTTCTGAACCAAGCGCGTGGCCAAGCACCGTTTCACCCGGTGAAAGTTGTACTCCCCATAAGAATCCAGGCAAGTGTCCGGTGTAGAGCGGAAAAGTTGCGAAAATGGCACAGATAACGAATAGCGGGAACCCCGCACATCGGCGTACTGCTTCGAGCGATAGAAGGACCAGCAATCCAGCACATATGACTACCGTTCGAGGCGCGCGAAATTCCCAACCGCTATAAAGGATATTGTCAGTTTGGGTAGCGAAGAATATCGCAACACCGAATCCCACAATACAGAGCATCCAGTCATACCATCGAACGCTAAGCTTATCGGCTTGGCAGGCCGGCGTAGAAAGGAACGTTACAGGTAGAAAAACGCCAACAATAATATAGTAATAGGCTGTGCTTATTGGGCGAAACCCAAACAGTTGAAGGTTAAAAATCTGATTGATAATTATCGCCAATCCACAAGTCGACAATATGAAAGTGATGACCCAGGCAATTCCTCTGAGTCGAACACCTTCCTTCGACCAAGGAGAATAATCTCCACGGAGGGTGGCGCTCTCCTTGCTCACCAGAAATCAACTCTATAATAAGATTGAATACGGTATCCGATGTACACCATCGAATACCCCAATTTAATCACGTCGGTTTGGTTTCAATCGAGATTATCAGCTCGGTAATTCGCCCAATATTCAGGCCATTCTTTGCCAGAAACACCTTCTTCATCCGCTTTTTCGACAGCCGCATTCCAGGCGTTTTGAACCGCCGCAATACGAGCAATGCGAGCATTATTCCACTCTTCATCAGCGTCAGACCATACGCCTGCCTTTTTTAAATAGCGTACCGCACCTTGGTGAAACGGCGCTCCGGCTGGCGTCGTACCGGCTGTTGTAAGAGCCCAGTTTGGCATAACCTTAGTAGCGCCCTTGTAGAACTCAAAAGACTCGTCAATGGCTTTCACCATGTTGTAAACATCTTCTTCACTGGCATCCGCATTAACCGTTAACTGTGGGTACCGATAGCCTAATAGTTCCGCAGGCTTATCCTCGGAAATGCTAACACCGACTTTGGCAGATGAATGCTTGAATAGACTTGCATGCTTTGCTACGCGTTCCCAACCAGCTTCATCAGAGGCTGTCATATTGATCCATCGCACTCCTCGACCGCCTTCGGCTTCTCGAAGAAACGAGGAAGTTGGAATTGCAGGTGCTGCATCTATCTCACCCGCTATAAATGCCTTGGCCATAGCACCGTAGGAAGGATATTCGATCTTTTCAACATCTGCAGTTGATAGTTCACCAAACGCGAGAACTGTTTCCGTATTCAATGTGGTTGAAATATTTGCCTTCACATAACCAACACGTTGACCTTTTAAATCGTATGGCGTGTTTATGTCTGTATCTGCGCCGGTTACCAACCCAACCTGGGATGGACGACCGAGCAACACGCGTAAATCCTGTGGCCCCCATTCGCGAGAGGCAAATTCAAACATCGCTTCTCCAGCAAAATGGATTTCATTACCCATGAATCCATAGGTGGCACGCCCGGTCTGCAATGGCAGCAGTCGCCCGATTGAGGTGCCGGATGGGATAATGCGTACGGTGGTTCCGTATTTTTTATCGAGCGCATCAGCAAAGGCAGATGCCTCAACATAACCAGCACTGCCAACATCGTATGATGTCCAAACCATAGTGGCAGGAAGATTGGAATTTTGCGCAGCCGCTGCTTGGGCAATCAGAAATGCTGCAACGAAAATCAGTTTCATGACAATGGGTTTAACTCTCATAACTCTTCCTCCTAAATTAGAAAACTAATTAATATGGACTGTTCATGAAACGGCAGGTCCTTTCACCAAACCCTTTGTTTGTGGGGGATTATTGTCGGCCGCGCAAGCAAGTAGCGGAATACAGCTTGTATTTCCGACGGGGCGCCTCGGCTGAGCAGAATTCCCTACGGACAAACGGGATGAGTAAGAATTTGGACTACGCTTTCTAATGATTTCATGAATAGTCATGGTAAATGTGGATTGGATTTGACGATTCCGCGCATGTGCTGGATATATTTGACACACGCTCAATAGATTCATGAGTAACTTTTTTCCGCTGCTGAATTTCCCAAGCCAATCTCAATTATGAGCAGAAACGCAAATTATTCGTAAATATGATATAAACCTAGCACATAGGATTTTAAGTAACAACTAAAACATCAGATCGCTAATCTGACCGAATTTACACGCTAATCCGAAGCTTACATAAAACAGCAGTATAGGTAGTTTATGTATAAGATTAGAACGCTATGCATGCAGTTGGCAGGGGCAGCGATAGTGCTAGCGGGGTTGTTTCTCGCTATAAAAACCCTCTGGTGGAGCGCGGATCTCACGGTACCTGACAACACTGATGAGCAGGTTTACGAGCTTAATTGGGAGGATTTAATACCAGATAACTTCCGCCCAGCAGAGAACCCTCTGCTATCGCTTTCCCGCGAAGAGAGAGATAAATTATTTAATGGAAGTGAAGAGTCTATAGTCGAGCTCACTGCTATTGAGGAGAAACTAAACTATTCGCCTGTAGTAACGAGTCTCAATGGTAAACGTGTAAAAATGCCCGGTTATATCGTGCCCCTGGAGTACGATGAACAGAGAGAGCTCAGCGAATTCCTGCTGGTACCTTATTATGGTGCCTGCATACACACACCGCCTCCACCGGCCAATCAGGTTGTATTCGCTAAATCGAAAACCAGACACGTGATTGACAATACTTATGACCCAGTTTGGGTTATAGGTACCATGCACACACAAACGTTTCGTTCTGGAGTTGCCGAAGCTGGCTACACGATTGAGCTTGAATCAATGTTGGCGTATTCACCACCTTGACAACAGGAAGCCATACCCACCGATTTTGACCACAAAATCTGAGATTGCCAGATATATATCTATGTGATAGCTTTATAGCACATCAAATTTTTAATTTGCAAACAAATAAAATCTTGATTCCCGCTGACTTGCGGGCATTACATAGCTAGGGGAAAAAGAAATGAAATCTTTAGCGCCAGTTATCTTCGCATCAGTCACAACACTCTTTTCAGTTTCAGCCACTGCCCTTGAAACCAGCGACGTTATCGAAGCACGTCAGCACGTATTCGGTGCTGAGAATGTTAATGCCGATACCGGTGATACTCCGCAGGATAAAGTGATTTTCTCGTGGCTTTCTGCCTCGAGCTTCGCTGCCTCTGTAGCCGGGAAAGTTTTCATGTTAGATACCTACATGACGCGACAGGAGATCGAACGAGGTCGTACGCCGTTGGTGGTTGCGGATTTGGTCAACTTGAATCCTGAAGCTATTCTTCTGGGACATGGGCACGGTGATCATGCAGACAACGCTGCCTATATCGCCGCGCACACAGGGGCGATGATATACGCTACTGAAGAAACCTGCGGTACATTGCAAGTTGACTTTGAACGAATGTTGAATGACCCATTGATAATGGATTATCCCGATCGGCGTTTTCCCGATGGTGCAAAAGTTAACTGCACACCAGTGACATCAACAGGCTCGACACCGGGTACTGAAGTTTATCGCCTGCCGTTTCTTGAGCCGGTTGCCTGTACGGTTGCGTTTCGTCATATGCATTCAGTTGCTGTCGACCCGGATAGTGATTTCCCACCAACACCAGTGAAGATTATTGTCGATGAACGCGATGACTATCTTTTCCCAGGTGCCGTTTTGCAATGGCCGAGCTGGCGTAATTTTCCCGAGAATTTTGAACCAGTAGCAGGACAGTTCAACACTCAGACTACGCCGAAATCACCCGGTGGCAACGAATCGTTATTCTTTAACTTCATATTGCGCGATGGCAGCAAGTTCTCGTTTGTTTACCACAACACCGCTGGGGCGCTAAAGGAAGGCAAAGGGCGTGGTTGGGATGGCACTCCCGAAGACGGGCAACGAATTATTGGATTGCTGGAAACGCTTGGACCAACCGATGTTCAACTCGGTACTGCCGCAACAGGGAACTTTGACAATAACGGATTGCGCGATCTGATCATGTATCAGGCAGCAATACAACCCAAAATCTATATCCCCAATCACATCACGACTGGATCCCGTGCGAAAGAAGGCTCATCGATCTCGGTGTACAGAGGATATCTTGATCAGATGGATCTTATGAATGTCGCGAAGGATGACCGACCACGCCTGCACTGGCTGGTTGATCCCGTGGATTACATCAAGCCAATTGTCTATCACATCGATAACCCTGCCTGGGAAGATGATGCTAAAGAGGAACTGACTTCATCTGGCTATTGTGCGGCACTCGATACTGAGGAGATTAAGAAAATATCGCTCGAGTAGTGGCCCTAAACTGGAATGTAAGGGACAGGATCACATCTGTCCCTTACCCGTATGACTGATACAAAGTTTTATTCAAGACACTCTTTGTAAAACTGAGGACCACATACTCAAGTGTAATTTGATATTTCTTAACTCAATAAACTTAAATCGCGCACCTTGCGCTTCATGTCATCCGGTACGCCAAACACTAACCCGGCTATTGACCCTACCGCCATCGCCCTGCCACAACAATCACCGCCACAACGTACATTCTCACGAATAACCGATTCGTAGTCTGTGGTGTATTGCAACAGATGCCACGCAATAGGCAATCCCTGGGTCATATGACAAGGCAAGCCAAAATGGGTAGCAACGCCCCGAGGATCATACTGTTTACCAATAGCTTCGAGTAAAAGTATTTTTAATTCTTCGTTAGCGCTGTCTGCCGCCTGTTTGAGAGCCTGTTGCAACGGCAGTCCTGAAGAGATGTGGTTTAGACAACTATAGAGTACTCTGGCACCGTCGATGGCCATTGCATTGGTCGATGTTACAGACACCGCAGCCGTTAATTCATCCTCACCACATTCGTTGGAAAAAACCGCGGGAACTACACAAAGTGCGGGCATTTGATCATCGTCACTTCCGGATTGATCTGGAATACTGTCACCCTCAATTATCATTCTGGCAATCAATGCCTTTGTGGGTTTATCTGCAAAACCATGGTAACTACCGCATGGCCCGAATGTTTCAAAAAACTTCTCTCTGTGCTTATGGGTATCGTACTTATCAAGGTTAGTAAGTAACTGTGCAGTGATACGGAGCGACTGGCCGTACTGTGAATATTCTCCGCATCGCTTGGCTGCATGGGCAAAATAGGCTTTTTGCCCTGCGTACAAATTAGCGTCGGGCTGTCTAAACAACAATTCACCTGTCTGTTCAATTTTATCAAGCTGTTTATGATCATACATCCAATGCAAGCCCATGGAAGCAGCGTCCGCCACCAGCGCACCGTGTAAAGCATCTATTCGGTTTACCATTCTTTTTCCGTTTAATAAAAAACCAAAGGCTGCATACCTGGGTGCTACTTAACCGATAGACCAATAGTACACCCTGCAGTCTTATTGCCATACTAAAACAAACGACAGGCTACAGTGTCTAGTGGCCCGTCAACTTGATATTGTGATGCTCAGCGTGTCTGTCTGCGTCCGCACCCGCGTAACTCTTGCTCGACGTATCCCAATATTGGTAAGAACGGCAACACCGAAGAGTGGCTTTTGAGTGACTCACTGCGGGTTTATGCCCTTCAGGATGCGAGCCGCCAAGCTGTCAGCCGCGTTGTTACTCGCTCTCACGGTATGCCCAATACCGTTTCGAGCTTGCGCCTAGCGGATGACAGCTTGGTGACTCGCTGAATGTGAAATTAGTATGTTCCAGTACACTAGCTCCGAAACCTGAGAACACCTTGCGTCACATCATTGTCACTCGCATCGTGATCATTAACAACCGGCGTCGCGATAATAGATTCTCTCCCTGACAATTTCTTATTCAATAATGCAAGCTGTGGAAAGTGTGTTCTCCACATACAGTCCGACCAGCGGAAATCAAGTTGCCCCAACGCACACACGATCGCAATATGGCCGATACCAAACGATTCCTCTGCCACATCATTCGCTTCATTATTTAACTTATGCATAGCTGCGTTGATCTTTTTGGCCCAACTATCAGTAATTGCGTTGCAGGGGCCTGACTCTCGCAATAATTCTATTCGCCATAAAAGCAAGTTTTCGGTTAGCCCATCCGCCAATGCTTGCCAGAGCAGATGTCTCATTCGGCGTTCTGTATCAGATGGATACAATCCAACATTAAAATGAGTATCCAGATATTCGCAAATTACTCGACTATCATATAGCGCTTTCCCGTCGCTCGTTATTAGTGTTGGTATCTTGCCAAGCGGGTTGTCTGAAAGAACATCCGGATTCGGTGGTTGATTCATAGCAACAACCGATCGGATCAGTTCAACCTCGTTTAGTTGATTGGCTTCGTGCAAGGCAATCATTACCTTGCGTACGAATGGCGATTTGGGAGACCAATGTAACTTCATGATCTACCCGGTTTGGCTCTGCCGG
>JAHQVR010000007.1 GCA_019634245.1 Gammaproteobacteria bacterium | reverse complement strand
CGATGCACCAGAAAAATTACAATACCAAGCACAAATACAAGAAATATTAGCAAGTGATCTGCCGCTGTTAACACTGGATGATTTGACAGATGATAAAGCCGAATTGGCGCAAGGCTTACTGATTACCGATCCGCGTTTTCAACAAGCATTGTTTGCGATAGAGCAATCGAGTGGCAACAGAACGCCGTTACGCAACGAAGTTATGTCGGTAAAACCGGCGATGCCAGGAGACCGCGTTGGCGCTGCCAGCGTTTGTGAGATCGGCCAATGCTATCGTGTTGATACTTATAATTTCTTTTTTAACGTTACTTTAACTGGCATTGTCGACGTTGAAAATGAGGAAATATTGGTTATCAATAGCCTGCCTGAAACGCAACCGGATTTAAGCCCGCGGTTGCAAGCGCTGGCGATGAGTATCGCCAAACATGAACCTGCGGTGCGCTTAGAAATTGATCGATTTTTAAAGGATAACGATACCGACACCGCGCCAGAAGACATTCTACCGTTGATGGTCAGTACCAAGTCTGCGGTAAAAAATTCTTTATGCGAACGATCAAAACACCTATGCGTTGCGCCGACCTATGTTTTGGGCGACCAAGCCTTATGGGTAATTGTCGATTTGACCGATATGAAAGTCGCCGGTCTACGCTGGACCACGGTCGGCGAGACTGGGCCACCGGTTATTTTGACGCAACGCATTATTGAGAATGAATACGTTTTCAAAAACTATTGTGAGAAAATCACCCAGCTTGAGCGCAATGGTTGGCGCCTGAACTATCACCTAACTACCTCTGATGGATTGCGCGTTGCGGACGCCACCTTTAATGACCAGCACGTGTTTAATAGCGCTAAAGTAGTTGATTGGCATGTCAGCTATTCGCGCCAAGAAAATTTCGGCTACAGTGATGCGACCGGCTGCCCGATGTTTAGTTCCGCGGTGGTAGTCGCGTATGAAGGCCCAAAAATTGAGCCAATTGTTGAAGGCGACGTTGAGGTAGGGTTTGCGCTTATCCAAGATTTTCGCCAATTGCCGTGGCCGGCTGCGTGTAACTATCGATACGAAGAACGCTATGAGTTTTATACCGACGGTCGCTATCGTGTTGCAATGTCCAATCACGGCCGAGGTTGTGGCACGGATGGAACCTACCGACCGGTGTTGCGTATGGACCTCGGTCGACCGGCTGAGCAACAAAGCTATGCGCTTGAACAATGGCAAGATAATAGCTGGCTGAGTGTTGCTGAAGAGAGCTGGATGCGCCAACCAACAGAGCAAGATCTACATCAAGGTCAGTACAGTCATCGTTTGTTAGACAGTTCCGGTAATGGCTATATGTTGTCGCCATCGATTGGTCAATTTTGGGATGGTGGTCGTGGTGATGATGCCTTTATCTATGCAACCGTTGGCCACCCAGATAAAGACGAGGGCAGTAGCGACTTGGTAACTTTGGGTAGTTGCTGCAATAGCAATCATGAGCAAGGCCCCGAACAGTTTATACAACCCGCCGAAGCGCTCGCGGATCAGAGCTTGGTGCTTTGGTACGTACCGCAAATCCATAATGATGGTAATGAGGGCAGTCGCTATTGTTGGGCTGATACCATCGTGGTCGATGGCGTGCAAAAAATTCAAACTTGGCCTTGCACCGGTGGTCCTATGTTTATGCCGATAACCGCTAGCGAAGAGAGCCAAGCTCAGTAGCCATGCAACGTAATTTTATAAAACTCGTTCTGTTGTTTTTGTCGATTAGTGGTTGGCAAAGCTCTGCTCAAGAGCTTACTACAGGAGCCGTTTATAGCTGTGCTAAAGTTCCCGCGTTTATTGAAACCTTAGGTTTTGAGCAACCTGCTATCGATACAACCATCACAACTAGAAATGGCGTGGTTATTCGAGATATGGAAGGTCAACAATTGATGTATCAGCACAACACATGGCGGCAAAGTGGGCACGTTGGTATCACGATAAGAGATGCCGAGGGACATATGTACCTAATTCCTGTCCCCACCATAGGTTTAGACACCAATCCATTGGAGCGACGCAATACGATATACCGTATCGATTCAAATACAGGCTTGATGAGCACCTTTATAGAGCTACCATTAAGCGAGGAACCTTCTCAGGCAAACCCATTTGGAACGCTGGGGCTTGCCTATGATTGTGATACCAATAGTCTCTATGTAAATTCCGTTGCAGGCTCTACTAATTCCGAAATCAATGGAGTGATTTATCAAATCGATATAGCGACAGGCAAGGTTGTTGATCAGTTAGCAGACATAGATGCCTTAGGTATCGGCATTTTTAATACACCTAACGAAAAACGACTTTATTATGGAGACGCTCGATCGTCGAATTTGATGTCGGTTCCGTTGACAGAGGCGGGTAATTTCAATCGACTGGTAAAACCGAATTATGAGCTCTCGCTATTAGCGCTTAAAAATGGCGACAGTACCCAAGTGCGAAAAATCGTATTCAATACTACCCGTGATAATCAACATTTTATGGCCTTAAGCGATGCTGAATTTTCGTTTCGAATGACCGCAGAGACAGCACGTAAATACAAAATCTATAATTTTCAATTCTCCAAGGAAGACAATAATTGGCAGTTACTTTCAGTGGTTCCGCAATAATTAACAGCGGAGTCCAACGTGCATAAATATTGCGGTTTAGGCAGCCATTTCAGTATATTCCTGCCAAAATTTTACAATAATTTACCCGCTAATTGACAAGGCGTCACGCACGACAGGGTATTGTGTATTTGAAATAAAAAGGCTAGCGGTAAGTAGTTTTTTGAATGAAGGCATTTTTCATGGCCGCTTTAAAAAACTAGATATTTGAAGTCGGCAGTTGAGGGGCTGATGACTCGTGAATATAGCTGACTAGTAAATTAATCTGAATTTGGTGGGGCATTGACTATGTTTAAGTACCTGTTTTCGTTTTCTGACGTCGTTCGAACGTCGCCTAGTCGTCAATCTGGCGATTCCGTTTATAATTCTCAGCGAGTTCCGAAAATGCGAATTCGATCACTGTTTGATCTCGGATTGATTAGTTTTTTTCTTATGAGTGGATCTAATGCGTTCGCTCAAGTCATGTGTGGTGACAACACCACCGATTTGGGTGGAGTTGTGTTTAGGGATTACAACGCTGATGGTATAAAAGGCGATGGAGTAGCTCCCAGTAACTTTGAACCAACTTTTGGTGACGTTACGAATACAGCGGGCGAGCCCTTTCAGGTCATAGCCTATGATATCGATAATAACCCCATTGGCTCACCAGTGCCGATCGCCGCAGACGGTTCTTATCTCTTCCCAGAAATCTTCACAGCCAATTCCGAAGTGCGACTTGAGTTTGAAAATCTTCCTGACTATATGCAGTTTGGGAGTGCAGGCGTTGACTCTGGCACCAATACTCAATTTCATTTGGCGCCTAGTTGTAATGCAGATTTAGCAGTTGCTAATCCAGGTGAGTATTGTAATGAAAATCCAGATATTGCTGTTAGTTGTTTTGTGAATGGCGATCCAGCTGACACTTCAGCAGATTCGCCAGCTGATTTGATAACTCTGCATGAGTTTTCATATGGCTTCACGGGAGACCAATCCGCAAACCCTGTTGAAGTTGATACAGCGACTGCTGAGCAAATTGGTTCAACATGGGGAATGGGTTTTCAACGAGAAGACCAAGTACTTTTAAATGCGGCTATGTTAAAGCGTCATACTGGTTTATACGCTGGCGTTGATGCTGATGGCAGCGGCGTGATCGATGGTGCTGAAATTGTCTCGCCACAGCAGGCTATTAGTACTATCTTCATTTCTACTAGTGGCGTTGACGGTAGTGGTGAGGTTTGGCTTGATGGTGCAGCCGTAGGAATTGATGCGTCAGCGGCTGCCAGCAGCTCGGTTACTACTCCAATTCCAGATAATTCATCACGAGGCTTAACGAGTTCACTAGCTAAAAGCCAAGATGAAGAAGTTTTCTCGATGGTGGGCAAAGTTGGTTTTGGTGATTTAGATATTTCAGATGATCAGAAGACAGTTTACGTTGTGAACTTGGCCGATAAGCATTTATATGCGATTGACTATGATTCAGTAACGAGCCCTGATGTGGCCGAGTTTGGAAAAATTGAAATCCCGAGTGGGGCATGTCCAAATGGTGACTCACGGCCTTGGGCAATCGATCGTCATGACGGTAAGATTTATGTCGGCACAGTCTGTAGTGGTGAAAATGAAACCATAACGGCTTATGGTACCGCACCTACTTTGGGTTTGACTGCCCAGGTTTATGAGCTTACGCTTAATGCTGACCCAGCGGCCAACGGCGGGTCAGTTGGTACCTTCTCGGCAGCCCCTATCTTTCAAGTAGATTTAGATTACGATGGCACGAGCGCTACCGATGATAAGGGTTGTATTTGGGCAAGGAATAATAGCTTTCAGCTTGGTTGTCGTTGGACTCCTTGGTTAGATTCATTCAGTGATGCAGCTTATCAAGTTAGGAGTTCTAATTTTTCAAGGGCGACACCTATATTCGCGGACATAGAGTTTGATGAAGAGGGGTTTATGATTTTGTCGTTTATGGATCGTAGCTCTCATCAATTGGGTTCTAATAATGTAAGGCCGAATGGTGCTGCGGGTGATATTAATGGAATGCTCGGTGGTGATGTATTAATTGCTGCTCCAGATGGTTCTGGCGGCTTTATTTTGGAAAATAACGGGACGGTTAGTGATGGCATTGCACCCGACCCAGATCGAACAACAACTGGAACTAATATTAATCGTGTTGGTGGTGTAAATAGCAACCAAGGTCCTGGAGGTGGAGAGTTTTTTGCTTTTGATTCTTATGGTGGTAATGGCGGTCATGAGGAGACACAATCTGGTGGTATGGCATTTTTGCCCGGGGGAGGTGAGTTGATCAGTATTGTAATGGATCCTATCAATGTTCGATCTTCGGGTATCTCGTACATTGATGTAATCGATGCTTCCAGAGATGGTGTTTATGAGATTTTTCCTGATTTAACTGCTACAGGCCCTAGATTTGCAAAAGCGGCTTCGCTTGGCGATGTAGAATTACTCTGTGATCAAACCCCAATCGAGATTGGTAACCGAGTCTGGGAAGACGCCGATGGTGATGGTGTGCAAGATCCCAACGAAGATCCGATAGCGGGTGTCGAAGTGCAATTGTATGAGTGGGATGATCTCAACATGGATGGGATTTACCAAGCAGGCGAGCTTGGCGACCCAGTCCTCGATAGCGCAATGATGGCGGTTACCGCAACCACCAATTCCGATGGCGAATACTACTTCGGCCCTCGTGATATCGATGCCAGCACTGGCTTTGTCGATGGTGGTTTAGACCCTAATACCCAATACATCGTCGCGATTGATCAAACCCAAGCCGCGCTTGATATTTATTCAGATACATCACCGATCACCAGTGACACAGCCTTAACCGCTGACGGTGAAACCAATACGGCGACGTCGACGGCGACTAATGAATTGCATGACTCCAATGGCCTAGAAGGCATTGAAACAGACCTTGTGATCGCACCGGTAACCACCGGTGTGGCGGGCGAAAACGATCACACGTATGATTTTGGTTTTTACACCCCGTTAAGTATCGGTAGCTATGTTTGGGAAGACACCAATCTTGATGGTGTTCAAGGAGCGCCTGGCGATGAGCCGCCGATCGAGAATGCGGTAGTCACTCTTTTAGTCGATGACGGTACTGGCAATTTTGTCGCTGCAACGGATCTTGATGGGGTTGCGGTCGCATCGGTCACTACCGGCGCAGACGGACAATATTATTTCGATAACTTGCCGGCGGGTGATTACAAAGTACAAGTCACGCCACCAGCGGGTTATGAGGCTTCACCACAACAAGATGGTGCTGATAATTCAGACACAACCGCAGCCGATGAAACCGATTCAAACATCAATACAGCGGCGACCGGGTTGCCAAATGGTACGTTTGAGAGCGGTGTGTTTAACCTCTCAATTGGTGATGAGCCCAGTGAAGCGGATACTGCCGCGGGCGATACGCAAGATGGTGTTGCGGATGACCCATTCGATCTGAGTGGCAATATGACCATTGATTTTGGTTTTGTAGCACCGCTGAGTATGGGTAGCTATGTGTGGGAAGACGCCAATGGTGATGGGGTTCAAGACCCGACTGAAGCGCCAATTCCCGGTGCGATGGTGACTCTTTTTGTAGACGACGGCACCGGTACCTTTGTTCCCGCAACGGATATCAGTGGTGCAGCGGTTGCAACGCAAACCACGGGTGCAGATGGTTTGTATCACTTTACTAATCTGCCAAGCGGGGACTATCGAGTTCAAGTCACACCGCCGGCCGGTTATGAACCAACGCCAATCCAAGACGTTGCGGATAACTCGGATACGACAGCGGCGGATGAATCAGATTCGAATATTAATACCGCTGCTACTGGCTTGTCAGCTGGCACCTATGAGAGTGGCACATTTACACTTAGCACCGGTGGTGAGCCAAGCGAATCGGATGCGGCCGCGGGCGATGCTCAAGACGGCGTCGATCCGAGCGATAGTAACGGCAACATGACGGTTGACTTTGGATTTATTGCGCCAGTTAGTGTTGGCAGCTATGTTTGGGAAGACGCGGAT
>JAHQVR010000058.1 GCA_019634245.1 Gammaproteobacteria bacterium | reverse complement strand
CCCATTGGTGGGCTGCCGTCTCAAACCGAATTGCTCACTGACAGAGCGGTTATCACTGACGGTTACACGTTCATTCCAAAAGGTGTGCTTCGAGATATCGTGACGAGCCAATTCCCCTTCTGGAATCGCACCCGAGCGTGGATTCTATCCCGTCCGGTGGCAGGCTTTGCCACTACGTTTTCCCAATCTATTGTCGAGGTGCAGCCAGGAGGCGGCAGTGAACAGCCAGAGCCTTACGCTCATGTGCAAGGTGTGCTGTTTGTTATGTCGGGCGAGCTGGGTCTTAGCATCGACGGTGAGCCGCATACCTTAACTGCAGGCGGTTATGCCTATATTGCACCGGGCGCTCACTGGCAGGTAAACAACACCGGGAAATCCAATGCGTGTTTTCATTGGATTCGAAAGTCCTATCATGCTGTTGAAGGCATTGACACACCCGATTCCTTTGTCACTTCTGATCAGGCCGTCAGTCCAACACCGATGCCCGACACAAACGGTGCCTGGGCTACGTCCCGGTTTGTCGACGCTGACGATATGCGGCACGACATGCACGTCAACATTGTTAGCTTTCAACCGGGTGCTTCTATTCCGTTTGCAGAGACTCATGTTATGGAGCATGGGCTGTATGTGCTAGAGGGCAAGGCTGTGTATCGACTGAATCAGGATTGGGTGGAAGTGGAAGCCGGTGATTACATGTGGCTCAGAGCATTCTGTCCGCAAGGTTGTTATGCCGGTGGTCCGGGGCCTTTTCGTTATTTGCTTTATAAGGATGTTAATCGAACCGTCATGCTGCCTGAAGCGGGCCAACCGGCGCCGGCTTGATGAGGTTGCACGGCTGTGCACAGAATAAGTCTCTGTGTGTTGATGCACATTGAAAAGAACTAGATAGAGAATAACGAACCGATGAATGACTATCCCAGAGATTTACAGGGCTATGGTGCGTCCACTCCCAAAGAGGTTTGGCCGAATGGCGCAAACATAGCGGTTCAATTTGTCGTCAACTATGAAGAAGGTGGTGAAAACAACATCCTTCACGGTGACCAGGCATCAGAAGCCTTCTTGTCGGAAATCGTCGGAGCCGCGGCCTGGGAAGGTCAACGCCACTGGAACATGGAATCCATCTATGAGTATGGCGCCAGGGCTGGCTTTTGGCGCTTGCATCGTCTTTTTACACAGCAAGACATTCCTGTCACTGTCTATGGCGTGGCCACCGCGCTTGAAAGATCCCCTTCACAAGTCGCTGCGATGAAGGACGCCGATTGGGAAATAGCATCGCACGGCCTGAAGTGGATCGAATATAAAGATTTTACAAAACAAGCCGAGCTTGAGCATATTCTAAAGGCCATTGAGTTGCATGAAGCAGTCACTGGCGATCGGCCATTGGGCTGGTACACCGGGCGTTGTTCAATGAATACGGTGGATTTGGTGAGCGAGCACGGTGGATGTGCCTATATCTCAGATAGTTATGCCGATGATCTACCCTATTGGCGAACCTATAACGATCATGCGCAACTCATCATTCCTTATACACTCGATTGCAATGATATGCGATTCGCTACCGCTCAAGGTTTTAATGCAGGCGATCAATTTTATAATTATTTAAAAGATACCTTCGACGTGTTGTATCAAGAGGGGCAAGAAGGCTATGCCAAGATGATGAATGTGGGGCTTCACTGTCGGCTGATAGGAAGGCCCGGACGCGCTGCAAGTCTGGCGAAATTTATCGACTACGCAAAATCACACGATAACGTCTGGTTTACCCGACGGATTGATATCGCTGATCATTGGAAGAAAACACACGCCTACAACGGTTAAGGCATTCGGGTGAGTCGGTACACTCAAAGATCAGTGTTTTTAGTATCGGTCAGTTCTAGTTTTACTCGGTTACGATTCGGGGTTAACTCAAATTCGAGTATTTTCGGCGTGTTGTGTCGCTTGGCCACTACCGTGAGCAACTGCTCAGCCGGTTCTTCACCGAGTAAGCTTGCCTGAAAAAACAGCGGTAGCTTTTCTGAGCAGAGTACCGGAAATACCCCCATAACGATAAGTTGATCCACCACAGCGGAGTTTTCATGGTCAGCCGCTTCACTGTTGCTGCTGTTGTCATGATGGTGATCTTCATAGCCTTTATTCACAGGTGTGAGCATTATTCCTTCCAGTGAAAACACTTGCTGATCGCAGATCATCAACACATCATCTTTGATAGTGGCCATGATGCTGAGTCGGTGTTCGAGCATCTCGGTGGATTGAAGCAGTGTGTCGGCGTTAGCGTCAATACTTTCGTCTGCAAAGGCAGACGCAGGTAGTGACAACACCATATACACACCCTTGTCTGTAATATTAAGAGTGCCTCGCTGAGCCACCATCAAGTGTGCTGACAGGGATTGCGCAAATCCCACTAGGGCAAACACAATCCCGATCGATAAAAGTCGCTGCATCTTCTTGATCTTATGGCTGTGGCGGAGGGCCACCACCTTCTACTTCACCTTTTACACAACGTATCAGGTACGGATAGGTATCGGTGGCGTAGTAGTGATAAATGCCCGCGGGGAATTCTGGCGTAACACCGGTTCGACCATTGCACTCATCAAGATCGCCGGAGCCTGCGACGTACTCCCAATCTTGTAAAAAAGTACCTAGTTCATACAGGTCGGTGGCGGGTCTGTTGGACGGTACGTTGCTAACGAGTTGATAGCTACCGGTCATAATGGTTAAAGGTGAGTTGGCATCGTTAGCATCGGTGTAGCCGTAACGGGCATAGATTGGAAAACCATCAGCCGCCCAACCAATCAGGGTCATGGTAGTAGGGCCTCCGCCTTGTTTTTCAATAAAACCTTCGGGCATGCCGTGATAGTGATAGCTTCCACCGGGCTGTACATGTGCGTTGTTGGTGTCGGTGCCAAAGTCGAAATACGATTGTGTCAGCGCTTCAATGCTCCAGCTGCCGACATTGCCACCGAGAGAACATGTATCGCCAGTATCGTTACAACTACCACCGGTACCTGCGTCGATCTTTATGCCGTTTAAAATGAACCCCACGGTGCCGGCAGGGCCGCCCAATTGAGTAGCAGAATCGGTGAGTTGTGGGGTGAGTGTGTAAGAGGCTGAAACAGCTTGCTCAGCAATGGTGTTTGGGTTAGCCGGGTTGGGAAACTCTCCGACGGGATGATCGGGCAAACCATTAGCTGTTAATAAGCGCTCGGACTCTGAGCAAGTCCACTCAGAATTACTGGTGGCATCTACAGACGCTGAATCATTGTAGGTACTGTTGACGTAGTCGCAGATCACACCTTCGGTAGAGACCGTATTGCCAGGTTCGATACCGTCGGTCGTGCCTTCAGTAGATCCGTCGGTTGTGCCATCAGTCGAACTATCGGTTGTACCGTCAGTTGACCCGTCGGTTGATCCATCAGTCGCGCTATCGGTTGTGCCAGCAGAATCGGTACTGCCTTCCAAATCCGTATTATCGGCTTCTGGATCGTTGTCGCTGCAGGCATAAAGAACCATCGACAGAACCAAAGGGGTAACTACTTTAAGCCATGTCGTTGCTACTCTAGAAGGATTGTTGGCGTTGTTTAATCCGATCATTGAGCGTTGCTCCTAAGTGTTGATCCCGTTTCAGATCGAGTCTAGAGGATTTGTTCACTGAGAAACGCGCGCAATTGTGTAAACATAATGGAACTTGTTGAGGTGTCTATTCCCCATCGGTTGGCGACATTTATGGAGAGCATTGAATGATTGATTCAGCAGTTTTATTCACCTACTCACTGATCGTATTGGGATTTGTGTTCATTCCTGGTCCGGCAACTCTTCTAACGATTGCGCGGGCGACTACTTCTGGAACCAAAGTGGGCATAGCAACTGGGGCCGGAATCACCACCGGGGATTTTCTTCACACCGTTATGGCCGTGGTTGGTCTGTCGGCGATTATCGCCGCATCGGCAACACTCTTTGCAGTGGTGAAATATCTTGGTGCTGCGTATTTAATTTATCTTGGATTGAAGGCTCTATTTCAGAAAACGACGGTTGATATGGGGCAAGGGCGTGTACCGATTACGGCAATTCAGGCGTTTTCGCAAGCTATCCTGACAGAAGTGCTCAATCCTAAAACCGCTTTATTCTTCCTTGCGTTTCTACCGCAGTTTGTAGACTTGCAAAAAGGTTCGGTGGTTTTACAGTTGATCACGCTAGGTTTGATCTTCGCTTTGATGGGATTTTTCAGCACGATCGTTTATTCAGTCGCTGCGGGAGGTCTTGGAAAAATTTTGCGACGCCATCCTGCGGTTTTCCTTTGGCAGAGTAAGGTCGTGGGCAGTATCTATTGCGTACTTGGGGTTCGGTTAGCGTTGCAAGAACGATAAATCAAGTTCAGCAGCGAACCATCGCAGGCAGCGATGAGGCAAGGTGGTTTTAAACGGGGGCTGGGCTAATTACTTGAACCAGTTTCTGCCGTTGAGGTTTCTGTGCTTTGTGCGGCTGCAGTACTGCTGGCGTTTTGCTGACTTAAATAGAACATATAACCTGCCCAGGCGAGTAATCCAATGATCAGCAATGGGGCGAGTAGTTTGGTCCAAATGCTGCCGGTGCGGACAATCTCTTGAGCCTGTTCTATCGATGCATCTGCCGCCGTGCTCATACCATTGGTGGCTGTTTGCATACCGCGACGTGCAGCAAAGCTTACATCATCTGCTACAGCGCCCACCTGTTCTCGTGTCGAATGACCGAGTGACTCAATCTGATTCAGTGCTGTATCGGAAGAAGCGCCGAGATCGGCGGTTGCGTCCGACGCTTTCGAAGACCAGGCAGTCCCGTGTTCGCTGGTGGCATTGGACGCACGTGAATATACATCTTCGGCCGTACCGGCGATCGTTCCGCCAAGAGCCGTCGCTGCACCTAATGTAGCGTTAGAGTGGGTTTGCGTAATGCTGCTGAGAAATCCAGAGGTGTTTAACGCGCCTTCTAAGCCCGTTGGCATTCCCAAAGATAAGTTATCCGATTGGTCGCTAAAGAGTCTGGCCAGGCTGGCTGAATTCAATCCATCGCTTCCCACTTTACGCTTTAACACACCGAGAATAACCGGCACCAGCATGCCCATTAATGTACCCGTCCCACCGCGACTTATTCCAGAGAAGCTCGACAGCGCACCAGCGAGCTTTCCTAACCCGCCTTTACCGAGTAGGCCACCGAAGACAGAGTTGCCCCGCTCGATTACTGAAGAGGCTTTGCCACTACTAAGCAATGCTCCGAGGTTGTTCAGTAGATCATCGTCTTGCTGCTGTACGGCGGTAAACAAATTATCCGCCCCTTTGGACGTGCGCGTCGTACCGAGCAATCCGCTGAGCATCGCTGGCACAGCGCTATCGAGAGCAGCGCTGGCTTGCGAACCTTCTTCGCCAAGCAACTGGCCCATCTGGCCAAGCAGTTGGCCATCGGTGTGTTCTTTAACGGCAGTGACCAGATTAAACGACATAAGGGTTCCTCACAAAAAGATGTCTGATAGCGAAGGTTAGTAACAAGTCATTACAACCGCGTTAACTCTCATCCATTGTTGGGTACTTGTTGAGCAGAACAGTGATGGTACCTGATAAAAAAGAGCTTACCAAAGCAGACATTGTGAAAATATGCGTAGAAAGGGTGTCAGGTGAGGTTTCTCCGCACGACGCAGCCAAAAAGCCAGCACTTTTTTCAAGAATCAATACCTTGCGTGATCGCCAGCATTATTTACTGAGCCCATCGGTTGGTGATTGGGCAGCTTCGAGATATCGTTGAGCCAACGATCAACGGCGGGATAGCGATCCAGTGAGAACCCACCTTCGTGGGCCACATGGGTATACGCATACAAACTAATGTCAGCGATGGTGAACGTGTTGCCGACTAAAAAGGCCTGTTGGGTCAACGTCTGCTCCATGACATCCAATGCTTTGTAGCCGCCTTCATGTTTGGTGCGATACTCATCCGTGCGCTCTTCGGGTAATCCCAGATAATGTTGTATGAATCTTGCGACGGCGATAAACGGCTCGTGGCTGTATTGTTCGAAAAATTGCCACGATAAAATTTGTGCCCGAAGCCAATTGTCCTTGGGCAGCAGTTCGGTATTGTGAGCGAAGAAATTTAGGATCGCGTTCGATTCAGTTAAGTATTGGTCGTTAGCTAATTCCACCAACGGTATTTTTGCGTTCGGGTTTTTCGAACGAAAACGGTCGGTTTGGGTCTCTCCGTTGAGTATGTCAATCGGTACAAATTCGTGGGCGATGTTTAAGTGACTGAACAGCAGCTGAACCTTGTAACAGTTCCCCGATTGCTCATCACCATAGAGGGTGGGTGTCATGACCAATTCCTGTGCGCTCGGCGGTGGTTTTTAATAGTTTACAAAGTTATTCCCGTTCTCGGTTCCTACGCCTTCAGGATGTAATTCGCCAGTCGCTCAGTGCCATACACGGTATTGACTGGGCTGTATCAGATCCGAACAGAACCTGATGTGGTAAATAGTTGAGCTGATTTTGGACTTTCTTTGAACTATGCTTTTGAGCGGATATGGGGTTTGGTGCCGTATGTGCATGTCCGTTGCCGCCCGAAGGGCGCTTGATCAATAGCTCTGACATGAGGTTGTCAAATGAAAATACGTAGAGGCGGTATAGTGAATTATATTGCACTGCTTGCTCTCAGCTTAGTGCTGGTGGGGTGTGGCGGTGGATCCGGTGATGATGAAACCACCGATGGTTTGGACGGCGGCTTGGATAGTGGCACTGATGGATTAGACGGCGGCCTGGATGGCGGTACCGATGCTAACGGCCTCGACGGTGGCACTGATGGAAACGCCGGTGGCGACGGCCCGTGTATGGGTGTCGTGGGTTCCGATCCTGATTCCAGCGATGCAGATTGGAGTAACAACTGTACGGTCAGTCGAGCTGGACCGCATAAGCAAAGTGAATACACGCGTGGTATTCAGCGAATTGTTTTCTGCGCAGGACACTTCGATACCACTGAATCGTTAACGGACATCGACGATGCAGATTTAGGTCCTAACTCCGAAGCCGCGGTGGTTGCGTTCCAAACTAACAATGGTCTCGATCCTGATGGCATTGTCGGGCCAGAAACCTGGGCTGAACTGCGCAATCAGATTAGCTTCTTGAATGTTCGTCTGGATGACAATGATGCCTATGGCATGGTCAGCACCGATGTGGATTGCAACAACGTGGTAATGTTCTACCAGGCAACCGATCCTGTTGATTTTTCACCGCTGGGTTGGACTCAAGCTGATGAGCCTGGAAGCGCTGAGACTCGATATTTTGGTATCGGTTTCCCATAGGGCTGTCTTAAAACGCTCGCTTGCTTAGCGAGTGAATGATTAGAGGATTGCTGACTACCGATGACTGTGTCTACGATCCGTAACATCGCCGCCACGGCACTCGTTGCCGTGGCGGTTTTTTTTGTCTATCGATTTTTTAACCCGCCTGAGGTTGCGATAGAGGTTGTTCGTGACAGATCGGCGGTGAGTGAGATTCCTGCACCAACGAACGAGGAGGTCGCTGCTAATCCCAACACCGATCAGCTCAGCTCGTCAGAATCTGTTGCCGACGTAGTCGTTGAACCCGATGGCTTGCCAGCACCGGATGCGGAGTTCGTACCCGTCGATGAAGCTGTCGCCACGGTTGCGCTGGGTACCTGGGATGATGCGGAAATTGAACGTTTAACCGACTTGTTAAACAGCGATCCGGCATTTGCTGAAGCTGTGATGCAAGAATTTCGTTCTGAAGCGGACCCACAGCGGTTAAAACGTTTGGCGAATTTACTCGGAGAACTTGACGATCCGGCCCTGGTGCCGTTGGCCGAAGAGATGTTGTATTCGGGTAATGTGGAATCCCAGCAGGCGGGCTTTTTATTGTTGAACAAGGTGCAATCCAAGGACCCGGCTGCGCGTGATGTTGCGATGCGCGTATTGAGTGGAGAATCGGACCCTGGAACGTTAGTATCAGCCATTAACATCCTCGCCAGGCCTGCAGACATTGATGACGAGCAACGAACAGATATTCTGAACCACATCACTCCTTTGATTGGCCATGATGATCCGATGGTACGAAGGCGTAGTTACAGTACCTTGGCTAGGATAAGTGATCCTGGCGAGGCCACCGATACGTTGCTTGCGGGGTTGAATGATTCGGATCCGAAAGTCAGACAATCGATTACTTATTCGTTTATAACCAATGCAGTTGACGATCAGGCGGTTATCTATACTTTGCTATCGGTTGCGGAAAATGTCCAAGAAGCACCGATCACCCGTCAAGGGGCTCTGCAAGCGTTACGTCAACTCACACTGAGTACGGATGAAGAAGCGCGAGTGAATGCTGTTGCTGGTTCGTTAAACCAGTGAGAGGATAAAGATGAAAGCTGATGTTGCTCGTTTGGAACGACTGGGGCGGATAGCCCAAGGCTACATCGATCGTGGTGAGTTCCCAGGGATTGCCTGGCAGGTGAATCACGGTGCGCAATTGATCGACGATGGCTCTGTGGGGTTTGCCGATGTGGAAAGGCAGGTGTCGCTGCATCGAGAGACGATCTATCGAATCTATTCGATGACGAAACCCCTGGTATCCATACTGTGTCTGCGGCTAGTGGAACAAGGTCTTTTAAGGCTAGCCGATCCTGTTGCTGACTACATCGATGGGTTTGATCAATTCGACGTAGTTCAAAGTGATGGCAGTCGTGTTCCGGTGAAGCGGTTAATGACGGTGGAGGATTTACTGACTCATCGCTCCGGTCTGTCGTATGATTTTCTGTTGCATTGTCCTGTTGCGCCACTGTACCGGGAGTGCAATCTGACAGACGATGCATCCCGTTCGTTGGAACAGCTTTGTGCAGAATTACAAGCGCTGCCTTTGGCGTCGCAACCCGGTGAGCGCTGGCAATACAGCCTATCCATTGATGTATTGGCACGTGTGCTAGAGGTTGCTAGTGGTGTGGAGTTTAGTGCCTTGATGCGCGAACAACTCTTAGAGCCGATGGATATGGTTGATACTGATTTTCGAGTCGAGGAATCGAAACAGCATCGATTGGCTGCGATGTACGGCTTGAAGCATTTGAGCGAGCCTGTGGTGCCAGCAGGGACGGCGCAAACGCTAAAGCTTCTGGATATTGAGGTTGGCTATCCAGTGAACTGTGCAACATTTGCCAGAGGCGGTCATGGTTTGTATTCCACGTTGCCCGATTACCTTAAAGCGATGCAGCTTCTTGAGACGGGTAAGACGATCGACGGCGATGCTTATATCTCGCAACCCATGCTGCAGATGATGTGGCAAAACCGCTTAAGCGATACACAACGTCCCATCGGCATTGATGACAACCTATATTCGGGCTATGGCTGGAATTTATTCGGTCGAGTCATGCTGGATGTCGGCCAGGCTTCGTCTCTGACGGGTGCTGGAGAAGGTGGCTGGGCAGGCGCCGCCTCAACGTACTTCTGGATTGATCGAGCACTGGGTTTTAATGGCATTATCATGACTCAATACCTAGGTTCTCTGTATCCGTTAGCAAACGATATACGTAGCGCGGCCTATCAAGCACTCGTTTAATCCGCTGGCCACACTCGCACCCATCGGGATAGTGTTGTGAAGCGATTTGATCGAGTGACATCGTTGTTGTTGATGCTACAAACGCGATCGGTGGTAACGGCTCAGTCCCTAGCTGAGCATTTTGAGGTTACCGAACGCACCATCTACCGTGATATCCGCACACTAGAAAATGCTGGAGTGCCGATTGGCTCTGAGGCAGGTGTTGGGTATTTTCTAGAAAAAGGCTATCACCTACCTCCGGTGAGTTTTACCATTGATGAAGCGGCCAGCCTGTTGTTCGGTGAAAAACTTTTATTGAGCAATTTGGATGGAGACAGCTATGCTGATTTTCAGCTGGCACTGAATAAAGTGCGGGCCGTATTGGATAAGACAGACAAAGACTACTTAAGCTCTTTGGAGTCGGATATCGAAGTGTCGCCCACTGGTTATGCGTTTCATGCCGTGCAGACGCTATCGGATAATTATGTGGCGCCAGACTTGGCCAGGGATAGCTGGTTAAGAGAATGTAGGAGTGTGCTGGTTCGTCGCCAAGTGGTTGATATCGATTACCTTGCCGGTGCATCTCAAGACCAGGTTCAGCGTTGCATCGAACCTATTGGGCTTTTCTATTACAGCGCCCATTGGCATTTAATTGGTTGGTGCCGGCTGCGTAACGCCTATCGAGACTTTCGCTTGGATCGAATTAGTCGGTTTGAGCCTTTGCCCGAACAATTTGCTCGTCACAGTCGTTATTCGTTGCAGGAATATCTTGCACAGCAGCAGACCGCGGCAGATTTACAGCGTGTGGAAGTGTTGTTCTCGCACGATGTGGTGCGTTTGGTGGATGACTCTCGCTACCAGCACGGCTTCGTCTTTGAGGAGTCTGTTCCAGACGGTGTACACATGGTATTTATGAACGGCTTTGCTAAGCATATGGCCCGTTGGCTACTGCAGCACACCTCTGGGGTGTCCATCATTAAAGGTGATGCAGTGCGGGCAGAGATGTCTGTATTGAGCGCTGAGCTTGTGGCTCACTGGAACCCGAGTTCGTCCTTAAATTAGGCACAGCGTCAACTCTTGTTGGCTGGGTAATGTCGGTGTTCGTTAATCGCACTCAACTCTCCTGAAATCAGGCTATCTATGATCGCCAAATTAAGGGTCAACCCTCCTGACAAAGGGTTGTCAGTGGTCGCTGGGATACTGGTGTCGTCGGTGAAGAGCCGGCCCCGTGACACGACAATCAGAAAAGTGCCTGCCATGAAACGAACCAACTCGAACCCTTGGCCCTGGTCTTTCCCTCCTGACAAAGGGTTGTCAGTGATCGCTGGGATACTAGCGTCATCGGTGAATAGCCGACCCATTGACTCGATAATCAGGAGAATTCCTATCATGAAGCGAACAGCCGTGAATCCTTGGCCCTGGTCTTTGAATGTGGGCTATAACCAAGCTGAAATTATTGAAGATACTCGGCGCACTCTGCACTGTGCTGGGCAAACGTCGGTCGATGGTGAGGGCAATCCCCAGCATGTGGGCGACATGCGCAAGCAAATGAGCTTGGCTATGGACAATTTGGAAGCCGTGCTGGTGGCTGCGGATATGAGCCTGGCGAACATCACTCGTTTAAACGTGTTCTCCACCGACATGGATGAAACTATGAAGCATGTTGATGTATTGGGGGCGCGTTTGGGTGCTGCGAAATGCACGCCACCCATGACTTGGCTGGGTGTCACGCGGCTGGCGGTCCCCGGGTTGATGTTCGAAGTTGAAGTCACTGCAGCAGATTGAGGTCAGCTCCTGTGTCCCCACCCGAAGGCTCGTCGCAGTGATAGTGTGGCGAGCTTTTTTGCCTGTTGACAAGTCGCCTCCCAAAAAGGCTAGTGGGTAGGCGCTCTGGTGACGCCAGGCTCGCTGTTACTATAGCTGTGGCGCCACGCTGTATACACTGACGAGGAGAGAGTTATGTTTAGCCGCAAAACGGTAAAATTTCTCAACGACTTATCAAGCAACAATAACCGTGTTTGGTTTGATCAAAACAAAGAGCGCTACGAAGACGAGGTTCGTGGTCCAGCGCTGGAATACATTCAAACCATGGCTGAGCCACTGCGAAAAATCTCCCCGCACTTTATTGCTAGCCCAAAAAAAGTGGGCGGTTCTTTGATGCGTGTGCATCGCGATATACGTTTCTCCAAAGACAAAACACCCTATAAAACCAACATTGGTATTCAGTTTCGGCACGAACGCGGTAAAGATGTGCATGCTCCGGGGTTTTATTTGCATATTGAACCTGGCGATGTGTTTATCGCCGGTGGCATCTGGCACCCGGATAGCCCGACCCTGAAAAACGTTCGTATGCTAATGGATGAACATCAGGCTGAATGGAAAAAGCTCACTCGAAAGCTTGTCACCAAGGACGGATTTGAATTACAGGGTGACACATTGAAAAGACCCCCCGCAGGTTATGCGATCGAGCACCCCTTAATTGAAGATTTAAAGCGCAAAGACTTCATTGCTGTGCAGTCGATAAAAGTCTCGTCGGTGTACGCTAAAGATTTCGTAGCGCAATCCAGCAAGCTGTTTCGCCAGTGTGCACCATTGGTAAAATTTGTGTGTGAAGCGAACGATCTGGAATTTTAGTGCCCTAATTTGAAGGTCTTTGCGCCCCATGAGTGTTGGTAAATACTCGCCTGCGCCCTGCAGCTGAACACCGATTTCACTTGCAATAAACTCATTAATACTACCCGATCGTAGAGTGTTGGCCACAGAAAACTCTACATTCGTTGGGTATTCCCATCTGCTTAAGACTCTGATGCATTGAATCTACTTGTGTGGGTGTTTATTTGTTACTAGAGTGTCCCGGTAAAAAAAGGAATCATTCAAACAGATTATTCACTTTACTGTATCGGCCCTTTCGGGCACATAACAAAATTGGGGGTACCCTTAAATGCTTCAGCGATCACTTTCCAAACAACTTCTCACGTTACTGGTTCTTGTGCTCCTTG
>JAHQVR010000057.1 GCA_019634245.1 Gammaproteobacteria bacterium | reverse complement strand
GGTGTAGAAAAATTCGCATGTCTAAAAATCTGTCGAACGATAACTCTGGGCCGATTGCGGCCGGTCATGTCAGCCAGCTACCAATGCAATCCAGGCTCTTACTAAAGTTGATCTGAATCAACGGCTTTGCTGGGATACCAAAATTACTGGAGAAAACGGTCCAGCCTTGGATTTTCTCTGTTGTGTAGCTTGCCGGGGCAGGATTGATCTGATTGTCCAGTGCCAATAAGATCTTTTTTTAACTCTGATTTGTCAGAGAACTATCGCGAAGATCGCAATTTCGTGGCAACCAGAGGAAATCCTGAGAAAGCAGCTTGAAGATACCGACTAACGAATGCTCATACAAGCGCCGGACGCATCAAGACTTAGAGCCCATACAAACTCTTTCAGACCCGTACCATTAATGTCAGGCCCGTTACCAAGGTATGCGTACGCTTCAGTTTGTTCATACATAGAACAGCTTGCAGTTGATGCGTCAGAGTATTTTAGTTCCGATACTAATGTGCGTCTATTCGACGTATTATCTAACCCAACCAAAAATCCGGAAACACAGTCAACTGCCATTAGGTATTCACCTTGGGGACAAGAGAGATTACAAGTTAAAGCAGGAGATCCTTCCCAATCAAATTGATAATCAAATGGCTGCCATGCAGGTTGAGTTTGTGCAGCAGGTAATTGAGGGCCAACTTCATCTGTACAAGTAATACGTTGCGAAACAATGACCGGCCCAGAGCCGCCCGTTCCCTGCCCATTAATGTTGACAGCTAAAATTCGCTGCTGATTCTCCCAGCCTCCAGCGGACGTTTTTTCAAAAAATACAATTCGAATTTCCGAGATATCATCAGCGACAACAGCTGAAATCGATCCGTTCATTGAGACTTGTCTGCCTGAATCAAATATCTTAGCGCCAGTTGAAGTATCGTAGATTCGGATCCATTGTTGCGATGCGGTTGAGTTCCAACCGATTGTCATTGGAGACGCAGTCACGACAGTGCCACTAGGTGGCGTAAATGTTCCCGCTGCGTTCGCAACATTCGCATGAGTAAATAAAATGTATGCTGCTGCAAAGAGTATGAATGCAGCTTTTTGTACTTGTATCAACATAAAGGTTCTCACAAATTACTAAAGGAGATTCACTATAAAACTAAAAACAAAATAAACATTATTGAATCACCGGTAAAAGTACTCGCCTTTGTGTCATTAATTAACAACTAAGCTGGAGATGTTTCTAGTTGCTTTGAATTGACATTGATTGTTTCTTCAATTGAATGGAATTTTCAATATCGATTATTCTGTGCCACGTTGGTTGTTAACGTGCCCATTGCTTTCATTCCGATGATTGGGGTGCACGTCTTCTTAGGAGAAGATTCAATTAGTTTTATTGCAATTGAACCAAAAGAATTGGGTAATAGTAACTATCTATCTCTAGGTTCACCCTCCGGACTACGCTCTATCAAGGCTTCAATCTCATCCATAATATTTTCAGGCAACGGCCCAAACTCAACTGAGCGGGCACTTTCAATAATTTGATCAGCCGTGCGAGCACCAGGTATTGGAATATTCACTGGAGATTTGGCCATAATCCAGTTGAGCGCACCTTGAGTAAGCGTACGCCCGCCGTTCATTAAGCATTCACGCACGGCTTCCAGATTTCTTAAATGAATAGGAGCGACCGATGAATCTACAAAATAATCACGCCATGCCTCCTCACGTGATCGATTATCGTTCTTGGGGAATCTGGTTTCTGCAGTATATTTACCTGTTAAAACACCCATAGCCAATGGTGACCGTATCAGAGGGATAAGATTATTATTGGTGATCTCTTTTTGGATCGTTGGTGTGTCCACGAATACGTTCATGCAGTGCTCTACTGCAACGAAGTTATCGTACCTGGCTGCTACTTTTACACTATCCGGATAATCAGTACTCCACCCGAAACTTTTGATTTTTCCGTTTTCACACGCCTTTGTCATCTCGTGAAACAAGGGGTCAGCGATTCCAGTAGACAGATCATTTAGGTGAAGCAACAATAGATCTATTGATTCACGTTGTAAGCGGATTAAACTTTCATCAATAGCTAAAGCAACATGCGCCGGGTCAGTATTAGTGCCTAACACCTGTTTACTCACTTCATCAAACCGCAGTCCGAATTTAGTTACCACCAGACAGTCGTTACGACCTTTAAGTGCTTCCCCGACGATGCGTTCTGAATGACCAGCTCCATAAACAGCGGCAGTGTCAAATATTCTTATCCCGTGATCGTAGGCGGCGTGCAACGCACGAATAGATTGCGCATCATCCACAACTCCCCAACCTAAACTTTCCTCTCCAGAATAGAACGGACCACCAATCGCCCAACAGCCCATACCCAACGGAGCTACGCTTTTGATTTCTTCTTTCATTTGAACACCCCAAATATTAAACATTGCCGAATATTGCCTGCAGCAGGGCTGGAAATCCATGAAACGAAATGGAATACTCATTTCATGGATGAAATGAACTCAGATTGGGATAACTGGCGGCTGTTCATGGCTGTGGCCAGGGAGCGCGGACTGGCCGGGGCCGCCCGGCTGACTGGAAAGAGCGCCCCTACGCTTGGCAGGCGAATGCTACTGCTTGAGAGACTTACCGGTACAGATCTATTTCATAGACTTCCCAGAGGTTATGAATTAACAGAGGAAGGACAAAAGATATTTAAAAAGATCGCCGCTTTTGAATCAGGAATATTATCCTTAAGCAGCTCCACTCAATTCGATAAAAAAGCACTAGTTAAGGTATCTGCCGGAAGTTGGATGTCGTATGGTTTGTGTAAAAACATTAATTACATAACCAAACCAGCTAGCGATGTTCGAATTCGATTTATAGCTGCTGAAGCGGTACTTGATATTTCCCGTCGCGAAACGACTATCGGAATACGAAACTTCCGGCCAACTCAAGGTAACCTCGTTTGTCGTAAAATTGGACGAGTTCAATTCGCTGGCTACGCGAAGAATAAAAGTGTAAAGGACTGGATATTGGTTCATCAAGAAACTCCCTCCGCACTTTGGGCTCAAAGTAATACAAGCAGTAACTCGGCAATAGAGGTAACGTCACCTAGAAATGCTCTTGACCTTCTAGAAACAGGAGTCGGTCGAGCAGTGCTACCGACTTTTGTTGGTGACAAATCTGAATCGCTAATTCGCGTGACTTCGACGATTGGAGAGCTATCTCACGACCAGTGGTTAGTGACACACCCTGACGAACAGTACCAACCATCAGTGCGCAAAGTAATTGATGGAATTTATCTCGCAGCAAAAAACTTGCACGCAACCTAAAGCAAGCTCGCTGCGCTGTAAAAAAGGCTGGCCTGTCGCTTTAACCTCATGAAGAATTACGGTGGTTGAAGCGATGTGAAACAGGCCTTATGGCATTGGCTGGTAATGTTGAATACGACCACATAGTTATTGGCTTAGGTTCCGCGGGGTCTGTTGTAGCCAATCGCCTCTCTGCAGATCCAGGCGTCAGCAGGCCAAAGCCAGGTAGATATCACGCCGAGTTTAAGTGCGGGCAATAGCCGTGGGCCGTAACCGAAGACAACGCACCACACCCACTTAATCTAATTGTGCTCTACACATTAGAAACCTCCTGTGTTCGTGATTCCGCCACCAGCGGTATTTCACACGCTGGATCGAAGAGCAGGAAGAATGATCACATATTAAGGTGTGCGTTAAACTAAGCTAGTCCGCTGGACTTTAAAATAGCCTGTGATAAAAATTCAATAACCACCGCTTTGGAGCTGCTCTTTCGCCAAACCAAACCGATCGTACGCGATGGCACTGGCGGTACAAATGGGATGTATTCAATACCAGTTTCGTTTTCTTGCATGGCGATTTTTGGCACAATAGTAATACCAATACCGGCTTTTACCATTTGCCGTAAACTTTCCAGGCCCGTAGCCCTGTAATCCTGTTCTTCATCACTGTTACAGATTGGCGATGTTTGATTACGTAAGCTACGCCACTCCTCGAGCAGTAAGGGATTGTGTTGCCACAGGTCCTTCTGCTCAATTGTCGTGTGCTTTGTGAGTTCATGGCCCGGCGACACAGCAAGATAGAAGTCATCAACAAACAGCTTGAGGCTCGATAAGCTTTGATCGTGCACGGGTAATACGAGCAACGCAGCATCGATACGACCATATCGAAGATCATCGAAAAGAATGGGCGTTTTTTCCTCCTTTAAGATCAACCGGAGATTCGGCATAGCTGTCTTAACTTGTTGCACCAGAGACGGAAACAGATACGTTGATATGGTGGGAAATGCACCCAAGCGGAATTTGCCCATCAGCGGATCCTGTTTGCTTTGAGCAGTACGATAGATAGTATCTACTTCATTCAAGATTCGCTGGGCCGATCGGAAGACATGCTGGCCAGCTTCGGTCAGCATTACTCGACGATTGGTTCGCTCGAACAGTAAAACATCCAGTTCTTCTTCTAACTTTTTGATTTGGCCGCTGAGAGTCGGTTGACTCACATTACACTGATCAGCGGCCTGACTGAAGTGTTCCAGCTCAGCTACTGCCATCAAATAGCGCAGGTCCTTTATGTTCAACTATTTTTCCATTCTATCGGTTAGACCTATCAAACTCATCAGAACAAACGATTGTTTTATAGGCGGTAATTTATTTATTTTTAGTACCAGGCGTTCAAGTGCTGGGGATTTGCTTACCTGAGACGACTGGCTGACCCGGAAAGAATCATATTTATATAGAGCTTGTCCATCACCTCCGTTCGTTGTAACAGCCTCAATGATCATTCGCGTTCATGTGCACGGTTTATCAGTTGAAATATATTAATTAAAATTTTTTATGGCAAAGGAAAACTCTATGGACTTAATTCGTAAATCAATCGTGTTAAAAAAAATAGGCATAATGTTGATCGCCATCAGCGCGGCTACATCACAGACCCTATTTGCTCAAGACTCTACGACAACAGAAAATCCAGAAAGTGCTGCTCTGTCTGGTGCGGCGAAAAAAAACAATTTTTGGTGGCCTGAACAATTGGATTTAAGCGCATTGCGAGATCACGACACTCGCTCAAATCCACTCGGAGCGGACTTTAACTATGCAACTGCATTTGATCGTCTGAATTTTGACGCCCTGAAGGCGGATGTCACTGCAGTGCTGACAAACTCGCAGGACTGGTGGCCGGCTGACTTTGGTCACTACGGACCATTTTTTATACGCATGGCCTGGCATAGCGCTGGAACCTATCGCACACTGGATGGACGAGGAGGTGGTGATGGTGGTCAGATGCGGTTTGATCCGCTCAACAGTTGGCCAGACAACGGCAACCTTGACAAAGCGCGTCGCTTGCTGTGGCCGATTAAGAAAAAATACGGCGCTGGAATTTCCTGGGGTGATTTAATGATCCTTGCCGGTACGGTTGGCATGGAGAGTATGGGGTTTAAATCTTACGGTTTTGCAGGTGGTCGTACCGATGACTGGGAGCCCGATCTTGTCTATTGGGGACCAGAAGTTGAGATGCTTGCCAGTGATCGCCAAGATCGCGAGGGTAAGCTTCAGCGTCCTCTCGCAGCAATGCACATGGGGCTGATTTACGTTAATCCGGAAGGGCCAAAGGGTAATCCGGACCCAGTCGCATCGGCAGCCAATATTCGCACGGCATTCGGTCGAATGGCGATGAACGATGAAGAAACTGTCGCACTTATCGCCGGTGGCCACACCTTTGGAAAAATGCATGGTGCACGAGCGGGTGATTGTGTTGGTGTAGAGCCGGGAGGTGCATCGACTGAATCACAAGGGCTTGGCTGGAAAAACTCGTGCGGTAAGGGGCATTCAGAAGACACAATAACCAGTGGATTAGAAGGTGCCTGGACGCAAGCACCAACACAATGGACTACATTGTATCTAAGCAATCTGCTTGATTTTGATTGGGTGGAAACTAAAAGTCCAGTTGGTGCGATTCAGTGGATTCCGAGTGATGAATCTTTGCATAAGATCGTACCGGATGCTCACGTTGAAGGGAAGTTCAATCCCCCTGTGATGACCACAGCCGATCTGGCCCTGAAGGCGGACCCGGAGTATAAAAAAATCGTAGAGCGTTTCCGCGCCGATCCTGACGCTTATGAACTGGCGTTTGCCAAAGCCTGGTACAAGCTGACGCATCGTGACCTTGGACCACGTAGCCGATACCTTGGTAACAGTGCACCCACAGAGGAATTGCTCTGGCAAGATCCAATTCCAGCTGCATCGGAATTGCTTCTTGAAGAAAATACCATTGATGAGTTAAAGGCTAACATCCTCGGGTCGGGCTTAACGGTTCCTGAACTTGTTAGAACAGCTTGGGGTGCAGCGTCCAGCTTCCGTGCAAGTGACATGCGTGGTGGGGCTAACGGTGCGCGGATTCAGCTAGAGCCGCAAATTAGCTGGGCAGTGAACAATCCCGATGAGCTGGGCAAAGTGCTTGACAAACTAAAAGAGATACAAGGCAACGCTTCGGTAAATATATCATTGGCTGACTTGATTGTACTTGCAGGAGCCGCCGCAATTGAGAAGGCGGCAATGAATGCAGGTGTGGAAGTGGATGTACCGTTCGTTTCAGGTCGCGCTGATGCGTCACAGGAGCAAACAGATGTTGCATCCTTTTCACTATTAGAACCTTCAGCCGATGCGTTTCGCAACTACTTCGATACAGAAAAAAGTTACAAATCCCCAACAGAGATGCTTGTTGATAAAGCCGATCAACTCAATCTGACTATTCCAGAGATGACTGTTCTGCTTGGAGGTATGCGAGCGATGGATGCCAACGTTGATGGTGTCCCGCATGGTGTGTTTACTGATGCACCCGGTACGTTGAGTAATGACTTTTTCATTAATCTTTTAGATATGTCGACGGTATGGCGTAAGGCGGCAGATGAAGGTTTGTTTGAAGGGGTTGATCGTCAATCCGAGCAGATTAAATATAGTGCTACGCCAGTGGATTTAATTTTTGGATCCAATTCGGAGTTGCGGGCAGTAGCAGAAGTTTATGCATATGACGATGCCAAAGAACGTTTCGTTAACGATTTTGTGTTCGCCTGGACTAAAGTCATGCAACTTGATCGATTTGATTTGAAACGCGAGAGCTAGACTGACAGGGTGCCCCCGGCACTGGCCGGGGAGGCCCTGGCACCCAAGCTTCGATCCCAACATACAGGCAGCGCCGGGTAGTGGTAGAAGGACTGCAACGCTCCGTCCAGGGTCATTCGCCAACAGCCAGGAAAACTTATGCTCTATGCAGATCGCACTGCCCACTAAGTATTGAGACAGACAGCATGCAGGCTTCGTGTTGCACAACTAAAAAGCCGATTGCGTTTGATCTCACCAAACTCAACGTTGGCTACAACATCATTGATCAGTATCTTGCCAATTAACTCTCCCTCGGGCGTATAACAATGCAAGCCGTCACCTGCAGAAGTCCACACATTGTCATTGGTACCAATCCGAAAACCATCAAATAGCTCAGTTTCACAGGTGGCAAAGATACGACCGTTAGACAGTGTACTGTCATAGGTCACTTCGAAGACACGAATGTGCTGTGGGCCGTCTTCAACATCTGTGGCTCCGGTATCAACTATATAAAGCAAGGACTCGGGTGAGCAAGCCTGGCCATTGGGTTTGACAAAATCAGTGACCACTGTGCTCGGCTCATCTGAAGTTGGATCAAGCCGAAATACGAAAGAACCGTCGTGCTCGCTATCCACCAAGCCGCCACACAAAAAAACTTCAACTAAGGTATTTCATACGAACACACAAAACCTGCACAGCCGTATAAGATGCATTTCCTTAGATTTAACCGGTAAATTACGATTGCAATAAATCGGATTTCAGCTATCCAGATTCGACCGATTTTTTTGCAAAATGAATTTTACATTTAGAAAATCCAGTCGCCCTCTGGCGACATAGCCCTTGAGGATGATCTATGACTCGCGATGTCGCCATTGCTAAAGCAACCGAATACTTCGAGGCAGGCAGCTTTCAATCCGACCTTGCTAAGCTGGTTACTTATCGCAGCGAAAGCCAGAATTCAGCACCTGCGGCACGCATGGAATCGCTGCGCTATCTGCAGGACGCAATGCGTCCACGGCTTGAGACAATGGGCTTTGACTGCGAGATTATCGACAACCCTGATCCGCGTGGCGGGCCGTTGCTGTTGGGTGAACGATTTGAGGGTAATGACCTGCCTACTATCCTCACTTATGGTCACGGTGATGCAGTGTTGGGTCAGGAAGATCAATGGCGTGAAGGACTGCAGCCGTGGGAACTAACTGAAGAGGGTGACAGGCTTTATGGTCGTGGCACGGCAGACAATAAAGGCCAGCACCTGATTAACCTTATAGCGCTGGAAGCCGTATTGGAGACTCGCGGCACCCTTGGCTTCAACACGAGAATTGTGCTTGAAATGAGCGAAGAGCTTGGCTCTGTCGGCCTGCCGGAGATCTTTCGAACGTATAAGGACAGGCTGACAGCAGACGTTTTGATTGCGTCTGACGGGCCTCGCCTGCAGCCGGATGTGCCGACCATGTTCATGGGATCGCGCGGCGGCACCAGCTTTGACCTCTTGGTCGAAACGCATGAAGGTGCTCATCATTCTGGTAACTGGGGCGGGTTGCTTGCGGATCCGGCGATTATCCTTTCACATGCGCTGGCGTGCATTACCGACGCGCGAGGTCAGATCAAGGTGCCCGAATGGCGCCCCGACAGCTTGACTGATACTGTGCGCGACTCATTACGTGATCTGCCTGTGACGGGTGGAATTGGTCCACAGGTTGACCATGAGTGGGGCGAAGAAGGCCTGACGCCGGCAGAGCGCGTTTTTGGCTGGAACAGCTTTGCTGTTTTGGCTATGATCTCTGGAGTGCCTGAGGCTCCGGCAAACGCAATTTCTGGTTGGGCCAAAGCCACTTGTCAGTTGCGTTACGTCGTCGGTACGGATCCGCAGGCGGTAATCCCGGCGCTGCGTCGTCACCTTGATGCGCATGGGTTCGAACGCGTGCAGATTAATCTGCATGATCGAGGGTTTTTTGCCGCAACCCGCCTTGATTCCACGCACCCCTGGGTGCGTTTTGTTGCGGAATCAATCCGTGAAACCGCTGGCAACGTGCATATTCTGCCAAACCTTGCCGGGTCTCTACCCAACGATAGCTTCACCGATATCCTGAAAGTGCCGACGATCTGGGTGCCGCACTCCTACCGCGGCTGCTCACAACATGCACCCAATGAACACGTTTTGAAAACGGTATGCCGGGATTCGTTGAAGGTTATGGCCGGTGTGTTCTGGGACGTGGGGGAAAAGACTGCTCCTCGCTGAACACGAAGGTACCC
>JAHQVR010000056.1 GCA_019634245.1 Gammaproteobacteria bacterium | reverse complement strand
GCCGGTGGGCACCCTGGCTACGGTTAAGTCCCTAACCCCCGAAGACATTCGTTCGATCGGTGCCGACATTATTTTGGGAAACACCTTTCATTTGTGGTTGCGACCCGGGGTTGAAATCATCAAAGCTCATGGCGATCTACACGATTTCATGCAATGGCAAGGGCCGATTCTGACGGATTCGGGCGGTTTTCAAGTGTTCAGTTTGGCGAAGCTAAGAAAAATTGATGAAAGTGGTGTGCATTTTCGCTCGCCTATCAATGGCGATAAGGTTTTTCTCGGACCAGAAGAATCCATGCAGATCCAACACGCATTGGGTTCCGACATTGTTATGGCGTTCGACGAATGTACGCCACACCCAGCAACCCATGCGGTTGCGGCGCAGTCTATGGAGCTGTCGATGCGCTGGGCCCGTCGCTGTGTTGATGAGCATCAACGCCTGCAGAATGAAAACGCATTGTTCGGAATCGTGCAAGGTGGGATGTATGAAGACTTGCGAAAGAGCTCTACGGAACAATTGATCGAGATGGATTTTCCGGGCTACGCCATTGGCGGGTTGGCTGTGGGCGAGGAAAAGTCCCTGCGAGAAGACATGCTCGACCGAACCTTGCCAATGCTACCCACAGATAAACCGCGATACTTGATGGGTGTGGGTAAGCCTGAGGATTTAGTGGAGGGAGTGCTGCGTGGGGTGGATATGTTCGATTGCGTCATGCCAACCCGAAATGCGCGCAACGATTATCTGTTTACGCGAGATGGCGATATTCGATTGCGCAATTCTCCTCACCGAATGGACACATCTCCGATAGAGCAGGGCTGTGAGTGCTACACCTGTCAGAATTTCAGCCGCGCCTACTTGCACCATCTTTCCAAGTGTGGGGAAATTCTCGGCTCACGCCTAAACACCCTCCACAATCTGCATTTTTACCAGCAATTGATGCAGGAGATGCGCTCTGCCATCGAGGCTGGAACGCTGCCCCAGTACGCGGCTGATTTCCTGGCTCGGCGCGCTGTTGTGGCATAATGCCGCGTTAATCTAAGCACCTTCCAAAAGGATCCGTCACCATGGACTTTTTTATCAGCAATGCCTACGCTCAGAGTGCCGCTGGCCCAAGCCCAATCGGTATGTTATTTCCGATCATTCTGATGTTCGGGGTTATGTATTTCTTGATGATTCGTCCTCAACAGAAGCGGGTCAAAGAACACCGCGCGATGGTTGAGGCGTTGAGTAAGGGTGATGAAGTGGTAACAAACGGTGGGCTCGGGGGTACAGTAACCAAAGTAGGTGATGCGTTTGTGTCCGTTCGTGTTGCTGATGATGTGGAAGTGAACATCCAAAAAGCATCCATAGCCTCCCTTTTACCCTCAGGTACTTTAAAAAGTATTTGAAATTGTTGGGTTCCTTCGCGATGTAGGGCCCTGGCTGTACAGTTCAAACTATGACGAATTCGAATCCCTGGTGGAAAATACTGCTACTCGCCGCAGTGCTGATTGTCGGTGCGCTCTATGCTCTACCGAATCTTTTTGGTAGTGATCCGGCAGTCCAGCTCTCTGGTCGTAACGATGATCTACCCGCCGATGTTCCAGACATCGTGCAAACCGCTTTAGCGGATGCTGGCATTGAGGGCTTCGAGATACGCACGGAAGAAGGTCGTCTGCAAGTGCTGCTCGATAGTGAGGACAATCAACTCATAGCCCGCGATGCGATTGTTCGGGCCATTAACCCATCCACTACTTTGGTGGCATTGGATCTGGTGCCCTCGAGCCCAGCCTGGTTGCATTCATTCGCTAAACCAATGTTTCTGGGTTTGGACTTACGTGGTGGGGTGCACTTTTTAATGGCTGTTGATATGGAGGCGGCTATTGACTCGGCAGAAGAACGTTTTGTCAGCGACTGGAAGCGCATCGTTCGTTCAGAGAGAATCCGAGGCACCTCGATTCAACAGAGAAATGGTTCACTGACCGCGCGTTTTAGAGACGAGGGAAATCGCGACAAGATGCTCGAGCGGTTTCGAGAAGACGGCATTGACTTATCCTTTGAGACTCGAGAGGAGGGTGAGTTCGCTTACATTGAGGCGAACTTGACCGAGCAAGCCGAAGACACCGAAAAGCGCAGTGCGCTGCAACAGAACATAGTGACTTTGCGAAACCGTGTGAATGAACTGGGTGTGTCGCAGCCCGTGATCACTCAACAGGGTTTGGAGCGTATCGTCGTTCAGTTGCCGGGTGTTCAAGATACGGCTCGTGCCCAGGAAATTCTGGGTGCGACGGCAACGCTTGAATACCGACTCGTCTATGGTAGCCCCAGTGACTGGTCCACGGCACAAGGTGGGGCTGTGCCTGCAGATGCGCAACTCTTCAAACGTCGCTCGGACGGCTCCCCGATATTGTTAGACCGAGACATTATCGTCACCGGCGATCAAATCAAAGATGCCTCTGCGGGCATCGACCAACAGTCAGGCTCACCTGCGGTGTTTGTCAATTTAGACAATGCTGGTGCTAGACGGATGCAGGAAGTCACACAGGACAATGTCGGTAATCTGATGGCGGTTGTATACACGGAAAACCGTGTCGATACCCGTTATGAAAACGGTGAAGAGATCAAGGAAGAGGTCAAAGTAGAAGAGGTAATTAGTGCGGCCACGATCCGTGATGTGTTGAGTCATCGATTCCAAACCACCGGACTGGGTCAAAGAGAAGCGACCGATCTGGCTTTGTTACTACGGGCGGGTGCTCTGAAAGCGCCCGTGCAAATTGTTGAAGAGCGCACCGTTGGGCCAAGCTTAGGTAAAGAAAATATTCGTCAGGGCTTTTTGTCGGCGGTGGCGGGTCTGGCACTCGTGTTGGTGTTTATGGCCTTTTACTATCGAAGCTTTGGGCTTATAGCGGGCGCCGCTTTGGTGATCAATGTGGTACTTATTGTGGCCGTGTTATCGATGCTGCAAGCAACGCTGACACTACCCGGCATTGCTGGGATTGTATTGACGACCGGGATGGCCGTTGATGCGAATGTTTTGATTTTCGAGCGTATCCGCGAGGAATTGCGTGGCGGCGGTAGCGTGCAAGCGGCCATCAATGCCGGTTATGACAAGGCCTTTGTCACCATCGCTGATGCCAATGTGACTACATTGATCGCAGCCGTTGTGTTGTTCAGTCTAGGGACCGGCCCGATCAAGGGCTTTGCGATTACCTTATGCATTGGCATATTGACGTCAATGTTTACAGCCATTTTTGGTTCACGCGTGTTGGTCAACGCTCTCTATGGCGGTCGCCGCCTTAGCAAACTGTCGATATAAGCTCATGCGAAATTTAATTAGCCAAACTTCTATCGATTTTATGAGCAAGCAGAAGCTTGCGATTATGCTTTCCGGCGCCCTGTTGGTTATCGCCGTGCTGGCAATTTTGATTCGAGGTCTTAACCTCGGTGTGGATTTTACCGGTGGTTACACTATCGAACTGGGCTACGACTCAGCGCCTGACTTAGAGCAGATACGACAAACCATTGTTGATGCTCAAATGCCCGAAGCCCAGGTGCAAACCTTTGGCAGCAGCTCGGATATCCTTATTCGTATGGCGCCACGCGAAGGTCTGACCAATGCAAACCTGAGCACCGAATTAGTCAATGCGTTGAAGCCTACTACGAGTGGTGAGATTGATGTTCGGCGGGTGGAATTTGTCGGACCACAAGTGGGTGAAGAGCTGCGAGAGAAGGGTGGTCTAGCCATATTGTTTGCTTTGGCTGGCATCATTATTTATATCTGGTTTCGCTTTGAGAAAAAATTCTCGGTGGGTTCGGTCCTGGCGCTGGTGCACGATGTGGTTATTACCATCGGCGTGTTTGCGTTGTTTCAGATCGAGTTTGATCTGACAATTTTAGCGGCGATTTTGGCCGTAATTGGTTATTCACTCAATGACACTATTGTGGTGTTCGATCGCATTCGCGAGAATTTTCGAACCATGCGGCGGGGTACACCTTTGGAGGTTATGAACACCTCCATCAATCAAACTTTGTCGCGAACCGTTATTACGTCACTCACAACATTGCTGGTGCTGTCATCACTATTTATATTCGGTGGCAAGATCATCAATGGCTTCTCACTGGCCTTGATTATTGGGGTGATTGTGGGCACCTATTCGTCGATCTTTGTGGCCAGCATGGCGGTGCTAGCGCTTGGTATCACCAAAGAAGACCTGATGCCGGTTGAGAAAGAAGGCGCTGATCTTGAAGGGGATTTGCCGTAAATCCAACAACCTTTTAGAATTTAGGAGTGGTATTCACTCCATATGGGTTTCATCTTTACTAGCATCTCGTGATGGACTTTGGGTGAACCCGCAATGACGTTCCCTGAGTCCAAATACGTATCTCCGCCGGAGTAGTCATTAATCAATCCACCGGCTTCTCTGACAATCAACGCACCGGCTGCGATATCCCAGGCCTTGAGTCCGCTCAGCCAACAACCATCCAACCTGCCAGCGCCTACGTAGGCCAAATCTAGCGCAGCGGAGCCGGAGCGTCTCACACCGCCAGTGCTCTCGGTATAGACTTTCTGCGTCTCCATATAGAAATCCAGGTTTTGTCCCTGACGGTAGGGGAAACCAGAACCGATAAGTGCATTTTCAAAGGCGATGTTGGTGTGAACACGTAGACGTTTGTTATTCACCCAGGCGCCCGAGCCATGGCTTGCGGTAAAGAGCTCCTGGCGTATCGGATCGTAGACCACGGCTTGGTTCAATCGGCCGTTTTGCATCAACGCTATTGATACACAAAAGTGCGGAAAGGCATGAATAAAATTGGTGGTGCCATCCAGTGGGTCGATAATCCACAGAAACTCTCCATCTTGTTTTCCGATTTCTCCTGATTCCTCGGTCAGAATGCCGTGATCAGGAAACGAGCGCTGCAGGGTTGTGACGATTTCTGTTTCCGCGGCTTTATCGACTTCGGACACAAAATCATTGCGCCCTTTCCGGTCGATCTTTAAGGTCGAGACTCGATCGATATTTCGCGTGATAACCTTGCCGCCTTCACGTGCGGCACGGATACCGATGTTCAGCATCGGATGCATGGGTTGTCGATTAACTTAGGAGCGAAAGGAGGGCTCCATTGTAATGCTTATGACTTACTTGAGTACGGCAGATTGAACACGACTTCTGTGATTTTTGTGTTGGTGGGGACGACCCACACTGGCAACATTGGGGCGGCAGCTCGAGCCATGAAAACGATGGGTTTCAGTCACCTGCGTTTGGTGGACTGTTGTCCGCATCGAACAGCCGAGTCACTGGCTCGTGCTTCTGGTGCGAATGACATCGTCGAGCAGGCGTCCTGCCACGACACTTTAGAATCTGCGATTGCGGATTGTCATCAGGTGTATGGAACCTCCGCACGCGTGCGACATCTATCTGTGCCATTGGTGGAATGCCGTGAGGCGGCTGCCGACATTGGCGATGTTCTTGAACACGCTGAGAGTCGCGTGGCGGTGGTTTTTGGTCGCGAGCGGTCTGGTTTGAGTAACGATGAGCTAGACCGTTGCACCCGGCTGCTTCACATTCCGGTGAACCCGGATTTCAGCTCTCTGAATCTTGGCAGTGCGGTACAAGTCGTCGCCTACGAGATCGCTCAATCTCTTGCGCAAAAAACCGGGTCGGACCTAAAGGGGTCCGACCCGGATGTGGAGGGGAAGCAGGTGGCGGATAGCGATGCGATGGCGTTGTTTTTTGAGCATTTGGAACGAGCGCTCACTACGACAGGCTTTCTGGATCCGCGCAATCCTCGGCTTCTGATGCGTCGACTACGCGGGTATTTTGAGAGAAATAGACCGACGAAGACCGAGCTGAGCCTGCTGCGTGGGATGCTCAGTGCCTCTGAGAAACCTCGCCGCCGCAACGGCTCTTCGGACGAACAAGTCTGATGAAACCGAAGGGTTGACCTCGGTCTTGAAATTCATCGTATAATACCCAACTATTCTACTCGGATTTAGCCAGGTGGAGACATACCCTATGTGGCAGCTGATAAAAGAGGACGTTACTTGCATCTTTGACCGAGATCCCGCGGCCAGAAATGTGTTCGAAGTACTTACCTGCTATTCAGGTGTGCACGCCATTTTGTTCCACCGGCTGAACCATTGGTTGTGGAACAAGCGGTTGCGCTGGCCTGCGCGCTTTTTCGGAAATATAGCTCGCTGGTTCACCGGCATTGAAATTCATCCGGCGGCCAAAATTGGCCGGCGATTTTTCGTTGACCATGGAACAGGGGTCGTCATTGGTGAGACTACGGAGATTGGCGATGACGTCACCTTGTATCAGGGCGTGACGCTCGGTGGTCGCAATATCGTATCGGGTAAACGTCACCCAACGTTGGGCAACAGCGTAGTTGTCGGCGCAGGGGCCAAAATCCTGGGTCCGTTTACCGTGGGTGATAACGCTCGCGTTGGGTCAAATGCCGTGGTTCTGGATGAGGTGCCAGCCGGCGCCACAATCGTTGGAGTTCCAGGCCGTATCGTTCGATGTCAGGATCAGGACAAGAAATGCCTCGAGTTAGTGAACGCTGCCAATCAGGCGTCAGAACGAAGAATGACGAATTTTGATGCCTATGGTGTAGCCGACGATGCCGAAGATGCCCTTGAGACCTTGGCGGCGGAAGTGAGAGCGCTCCGGCAAGAAGTAGCACAGTTGCGGAATCAGGGTGAAGAAACGCCGGCGAATGCCGCCAAAACGGGTACGGATATTACTTGACTAAAATACTCAGGTATGTCATTATCGATGGTGAACAGTAATCGTTTCTTATACGCATGAAATTAACTACTAAAGGCCGGTATGCGGTCACTGCCATGCTCGATCTGGCGCTTCATGCCCACACGGATCCTGTGTCATTAGCTGAAATATCCACTCGGCAGGAAATCTCACTTTCCTACCTTGAACAGCTGTTTGCCAAACTGCGTCGTAAGGATTTGGTGGCAAGCACTAGGGGTCCTGGTGGTGGATATCGGGTTGCTCGGGCGTTAAGCGATGTGGCGATTTCAGAAATCATTGAAGCGGTTAATGAGAGCTTCGATGCCACTCAGTGTCAGGGCAAGGAGAACTGCCACAGTCAAGGGCGTTGTCTAACGCACGATTTGTGGGATGCTCTGAGTGCTCAGATAGAAGAATTTCTAAGCGGAGTGTCTCTGCAGGATCTGATTGATCGGCAGAACGTACAAACCGTAACAGTCAGACAAGATACAATCATGATGCGACGTGGATCCGAAGGGTTTGCCGAAGCATCCAACGGTTAATCAAACATTGAGGCTTGAGAGTGAGTTCAGTTAACGTTCCGATATACATGGATTATTCTGCGACTACCCCTGTAGATGAAAGGGTGGCAGCGAGTATGGCTGAATGCCTAACTCGGCAAGGATATTTCGGCAACCCGGCATCTCGTTCACACAGTTTTGGTTGGCAAGCAGAAGAGCTTGTGGAAACTGCGCGGCAAAACGTTGCCAATCTACTCGGTGCCGATCCAAGAGAAATTGTTTGGACATCGGGTGCTACCGAGTCCGATAATCTGGCGATCAAAGGCGCTGCTCGATTTCGAGAAAAGCAGGGCAAACACATCATCACAATGAAGACGGAACACAAAGCGGTTCTCGACACTTGTCGCCAGCTCGAACGAGAGGGTTTTGAAGTCACCTACCTCGACCCATTGGAAAATGGGTTGTTGGATATGGACGCGTTCAAAGCCGCTATTCGTGACGACACAACGGTTGTGTCAATTATGCATGTGAACAATGAGATCGGTGTTATACAAGATTTAAAAGCGATCGGTGCTATCACACGAGAGCGTGGCATTGTCTTTCACGTAGATGCCGCTCAAAGCCCCGGTAAAGTGCCCATTGATGTGAATGAAATGAATGTCGATCTCATGGCTTTGTGTGCGCACAAAGTGTATGGGCCAAAAGGCGTTGGTGCTTTGTACGTCAGACGTAAGCCTCGTATTCGACTGGAAGCCCAGATTCATGGCGGTGGTCATGAACGAGGTATGCGCTCAGGTACACTAGCCACGCATCAGATCGTAGGTATGGGCGAATCCTTCCGCATTGCTCATGAGGAAATGGCTGCTGAAAACGAGCGCCTTCTGAAATTACGGGACCAATTGTGGAATGGCATTAAGGACATGGAAGAGATCTACCTCAATGGCGATCTTGAACAACGTATCCCGGGAAATTTAAATGTCAGCTTTAACTTCGTTGAGGGCGAAAGCCTCATCATGTCGTTGAAAGACATCGCGGTATCCAGTGGCTCGGCGTGCACGAGTGCGAGCCTCGAACCATCGTATGTGTTACGTGCTTTAGGTAGGAACGACGAACTTGCACATAGCTCGATCCGCTTTACTATCGGCAGGTTTACCACGGAAGAGGAAGTAGACTACACGGTCAATCTCATACGCGGAGCAGTCGATAAGTTGCGAGACTTGTCACCGCTTTGGGATATGTACAAGGATGGCATTGATCTCGACACTGTTGAATGGGCAGCGCATTAGAATTAGGTGTTTCTGTTTTTTATTAATTGTCTGAATTGAAGTTCTGGAGAAGATAATGGCGTATAGCGACAAAGTACTAGACCACTATGAAAACCCGCGTAATGTCGGTGTGTTGGATAAAGATGATCCCAACGTCGGTACCGGCATGGTTGGCGCACCTGCGTGTGGTGATGTGATGCGGTTGCAATTGAAAGTCAACGACGAAGGCATCGTGGAAGATGCTAAGTTCAAAACCTACGGTTGTGGTTCTGCGATTGCCTCTTCTTCGTTGGTCACCGAAATGGTTAAGGGCAAAACCATTGACGAAGTGGGTCAAATTAAAAATGCTCATATCGCTGAAGAGCTCGCTCTACCACCTGTGAAAATTCACTGTTCGGTATTGGCAGAAGACGCTATCGCAGCGGCTATTGCAGATCTCAAAGAGAAGCAAGGCGCTGACGAAAAAGCCGCCGCTGCAGGTTAATCTCAAGTAATGGGCATTACTCTGTCAGATACGGCTGCGGCGCATGTTAAGCGCCACCTGGAGCAGCGTGGTAAAGGCGTTGGGCTTAGGCTCGGCGTCCGAACCACTGGGTGCTCCGGCTTAGCATACGTCTTGGAATTCGCTGACGAAATTGCCGCCAATGATGCTGTCTTTGAAGACAACGATATTAAAGTCATTATCGATCAAAAGAGTCTGGTGTACTTGGACGGCACCGAACTCGATTACACCAAGGAAGGTTTAAACGAAGGATTTCAGTTCAAAAACCCGAACGTCAAAGATGAATGCGGCTGCGGTGAAAGCTTTAACGTGTGACCACTGAAGAATCTCATCGGCCAGCGATGCAGGTTGATTTTTCCAATAACTATTTTGAATTGTTCGGATGCACCGCAGCGTTTGCTATAGACGAAGAGCATACCGCGCAGCGTTATCGTGAGCTTCAAAAAGTACTGCATCCTGATCGTTTTGCGACAAAGTCCGACTCAGAGAAGCGCTGGTCTATGCAAGCGGCAAGTTTTGTCAATGAGGCGTATCAAACGCTGTCAAAACCCTTGTCTCGTGCCATCTACTTATTATCTATCAATGGCATTAACACCGACGAAGAGACTGATACGCAAATGCCCGGAGCCTTCCTGATGCAACAAATGGAATGGCGTGAGGCCCTGGAAGAAGCGCCTAGTAAAAGTGATCCCTTTGCCGCATTGGACGATTTAGCTAAGGAATTAAAATCCGAAACCACGGCCATCATGAAAGAATTTGAGCAGAACTCAACGAGTGATCAATGGCAAGAGGCCAGGGGTGTTGTTCGGCGTTGGCAATTTCTGGACAAGATGCGTCGTGAAGTTCAAGCTGCGGAAGCAGCACTCGACGCTTAATTAATTACAAGGCACGTTTACCAGTGGCACTTCTGCAAATTGCTGAACCAGGGCAGTCCCAGGCTCCGCATCAACATCGATTAGCCGTGGGAATCGATCTGGGCACCACCAATTCATTGGTGGCCACGGTACGCTCAGGCTCACCAGTGGTTTTAGCTAATAAAGCCGAAGAGCGCACCGTTCCTTCGGTAGTGCATTATGCGCCGGATGGCTCGGTTACCGTAGGCCGCGCGGCGATCGAATTAGCACGATCCGATTCCTCCAACACCATTGCCTCGGCAAAAAGGTTGATGGGTAAAGGAGCGGCGGATGTTCCAGATAGTTGGTTGAACACACACTATAAAATCGATACGAACTCTGGTTCTGTTCCTAAATTCGTGGTCGATAGTGGCAATTACTCCCCTATCGAAGTCAGTGCCGAAATTCTTAAAACTCTGAAAGACACCGCTGAAGAATCTCTTGGCGGTGATCTTGTCGGGGCAGTCATCACCGTTCCGGCGTATTTTGATGATGCGCAACGCCAGGCAACTAAAGATGCGGCAGCACTGGCCGGGCTACATGTTTTGCGCTTGCTCAATGAACCCACTGCCGCGGCAGTGGCATATGGGCTCGATCGCCAATCAGAAGGCACAGTAGCGATTTACGATCTCGGTGGTGGAACGTTCGATATTTCTATTTTAAAGCTGCGTATGGGTTTATTTGAAGTATTGGCAACGGCCGGTGACACAGCCCTTGGGGGCGATGATATCGATAATCTGTTGGTTGACTGGCTCTGTGAACAGGCAGGCGTTACCGAAGTGTTGGATCGAGCCTCAAACCGCCGGGCGCAAAGTCTTGCGAGAACCATCAAAGAAGACCTAAGTAGTAATGAAACGGTTTCGTTTGATTGGGATGTCGATGGAACTCAGCACTACACCGGTTCCATTAGTCGACAAGAGTTTGATGCATTGATTGACCCACTGATAAAGCGCACCTTAGCCCCGTGTCGGCAAGTATTAAGGGACGCTGGGATCGATCGCGAAGATATCAGTAATGTTGTGATGGTCGGTGGCTCAACACGCGTCCCGGCGATTCGTACTGCCATTAGTGAGTTCTTCGAACAAACGGTGCTGACCGATATCGATCCTGATGAAGTGGTTGCTGTGGGTGCTTCGGTTCAGGCGGATATCTTGGCGGGCAATAAACCCGACAACGATCTTTTGTTGCTGGATGTCACACCGCTGTCCCTGGGTTTAGAAATCATGGGTGAACTGGTGGAGAAGGTCATTCCGCGCAACACGACGATACCGATTGCTCGTGCGCAGGAGTTCACCACGTATAAAGACGGACAAACCGCAATGGCTTTGCATGTGGTTCAAGGTGAGCGAGAGCTAGTGAGCGATTGTCGATCACTGGCGCGATTTGAGTTGCGTGGTATTCCACCCCAGGCCGCTGGGGCCGCTCGCATACAGGTCATGTTTCAAGTCGATGCCGACGGTTTATTGAATGTCAGCGCGTTAGAGAAGGAAAGTGGCGTGGCAGCCAGTATTGAAGTGAAACCGTCCTACGGGTTGTCCGATGGAGAAATCGAGCAAATGTTGCGAGATTCAATGGATAATGCCAGTGAAGACATGCAGCGACGAGCACTGGCAGAGCAACAGGTAGAGGCCGATCGTGTTATTGAGGCCATCTCCAGTGCATTGGCCGCCGATGGCGATGAACACCTCGAAGCTACGGAGCGTGCCCATATCGACGCTCTTACGAAAAAGCTCATTGAGGCTCGCAACGGTTCTGACAAAGAACACATAAAAGCCGCCATTAATGAACTGGAAAACGGCAGTTCGGCGTTTGTTGAACGCCGTATGAATGCGTCGGTTCGCAGTATGATGGCGGGTAAACAGATTAAAGAGATCGAAGCCGATCTAGATTCACAGGAAAGCACCTAAGATGCCCACAATTACCGTAAAACCTCACCACGAGATTTGCCCCGATGGCGCCACGTTTGATGCTGATGCGGGAGAAACGGTGTGTAATGCGTTGTTGGCCCATGGCGTTCATATCGAACACGCTTGTGAAAAATCCTGTGCGTGTACCACATGTCATGTGCATGTTCGAGAAGGCCTCGATAGTATGGATGAAGCAGATGAGCTGGAAGAAGACTACCTCGACAAAGCCTGGGGGCTGGATTCTCAATCGCGGTTGAGCTGTCAGGCTGTGATCAGTAATGCAGATCTCGTCATCGAAATTCCGAAATACACGATCAATATGGTGTCGGAGAATCACTGATGAAATGGACAGATACTCTGGATATTGCCATCGAGTTGGCGGACAATCACTCGGATGTCGATCCGCAGTTTGTTCGATACACCGATTTACACGCCTGGGTCATGGCCATTGAAGGTTTCGACGACGATCCAGAAAACTCGAATGAGAAAATTCTTGAAGCCATTCAGATGGCATGGATTGACGAGGCCGATTGACTCGATCTAATTCAGAGCCTTTGGTTGACCAATACCGGAGCCTTGCGTAAAATCCGCGAGTTGGGCTTGATCGGGGTATGGCGCAGTCTGGTAGCGCATCTGCTTTGGGAGCAGAGGGTCGTAGGTTCGAATCCTGCTACCCCGACCACTACACATCTTAATAACCTGTGTTGGGCAGTGTCTAGAGGGCGAAATAGGCGCCCGTAGCTCATTTGGATAGAGCATCGGCCTTCTAAGCCGAGGGTTGCAGGTTCAAGCCCTGCCGGGCGTGCCATTTGGTACGTCAAAAAGACGCTTGACCAAAAATGTGGTGGCCGTAGCTCAGTTGGTAGAGTCCAGGATTGTGATTCCTGTTGTCGCGGGTTCGATC
>JAHQVR010000055.1 GCA_019634245.1 Gammaproteobacteria bacterium | reverse complement strand
GACAACAGCAATTCAGAGAACGCGCGTACACGAGCTCTGCCTGCGATTTGGGAAACGTTTCCGGCGATTACAGAAAAGAGTGATGCGCTAAAAGACGCTGCGGCCGTTCTGGCGGAGAACGCCGGTAATGGTCTTGAAGCATTGCAAGGAGCTATGGGTGATGTCGGGCAATCCTGTAAAGGCTGCCACGATGACTATCGCGCTAAACGTCGATGATTAAAATCTGGGACGGTTGGGTACGACTGTTCCATTGGTCATTGGTTGCGCTGGTTTTGCTGCTGTTTGTTAGCGGTAAAACCGGCGCAGGTTTTTATGAATGGCACAAACTGGCGGGTGAAGCTGTACTGGCGCTGTTGCTGTTCAGGTTACTTTGGGGGATCTTTGGCAGCGACAATGCCAAGTTGCACCGCCTAATAACCAATCCAGTACATGGACTTAAGCACATCTGGCATTTGATAACGGGCACGGTGTCACACTACCGTGGACATAACCCTGCAGGTGGATGGGCCGTAATAATCATGCTGTTGTTATTGCTTTTTCAGGCAGTTACCGGTGTTTTTATTGCTGATGAAGATGAGCTGGTCGAAGGCGCCTTCTATGGAGCTTTGTCTTACGACCTTAGCGATACACTGTGGTATTTGCACACGCTCAATGGCAGCACCTTGTTGCCTGGCATGCTGCTATTGCACATTCTTATGCCGCTCTTTTACTACTTGCGAGCCAAACAAAACCTGATACTGCCAATGTTAACCGGCAATATGGCGTGGCGCGATGAGTCAGTAGCGCCTCTGGTTCGGTTCGCTCCCTGGTGGGTTGGCGCTCTGCTACTGATGTGTTCCTCATTGCTCATGGGATGGATAATGAGGTGGTTTTGACAGCATCGACACGCGGTACGCCCCTGCGCATACACCTGGAATCTCAAAAGCCAAGAGCGTAGTACCGACTACCCATTACCCGAAAACGCTAATTCCGATTAAGTATTGATGCAGTACTAAAGCGAACAGCAAATACGCAGCAATGCCAATAACAATCGTGGTGATTGTTGCTGTTGTTGTCGGCTCCACTTGAATTACTTCAGAAGTTGTTGCTGTTGCCTCTGCAGCGGGTTCAGTGCTACCTCGCTGTCGAGCGCTACGGAAATCCAGTATTGCCCAAGCCAGAAACGCACCGAACAACACCACATCACCAAGTCTGCCGTTAGCGATGAGGTGAGCGAACGCCCAGACCTTGACACCGAGAATCATCGGATGACCCAATTTAGCTTTGATATGGTTTCTGGGCACATACGGGGCAACAACCAGTACCATGGCAAAAAGCATGAGCAGTGCCGCTATATGCCGCGTAAAAAGAGGCGGGTGCCAAAGAAACACTGGGTTGAGCCGTGTCTGCCCGTAACCGTAGGCAATCAACACCAAACCGATTATCGAGACGATTGAGAACAAACCCATCCATGCCGACATGGAGTGCTTATCGATAAACCCCTGACGCGATTGTTCAGAAAATATGCGTACAGAATGGATACCAAGAAAGAGAAATAAGCCAAGTATGAGTATGGTCATAGCGTTGTTCCAGTTTGGTTTTGCTATTTACTGGGTATATTACGTTGCAAGATAGTCCTGATGACAGTTTCACGTTGTTGCTTATTCGTGCCCATGTTTTTTAGCATTCCAGCACCCATTAACCCCGACATTCCATGAACCAGTGACCAGACTGTATAAACTTCATGTACGCAAATCATACTGTGTTCATCGCTATTTCCCTGTACGCGATTCACTAACATAACCAAATTCATGAAGGCGCTCTCTGCGGCCCGGTTCAGTTTTTCGTTTGATCTGTCAGGCTTCTGTGAGTTGAACATTAAGTGGAACAGTTGCGGGTGGTTTTGCGAAAAGCGTATGTAAGCTACTCCAGAAGATACGAATTGTTCATCCACATTATTAGCCGATTTCGCCTGAGCTTTTTCCTGTAACTTTAGAAAACGTTCGAATCCAAGCGTGGCTAAGGCAGTGAGAAGACCGCGCATATCTGAGAAATGATGGGCGGGTGCTGCATGACTAACGCCAGCTGCTCTGGCGACACCACGTAGAGAAAACTTCTCGAAACCATGTCGGCGAAGCTCCACTTCAGCGGCTTTAAGCAGTGCGTTGTGTAAATCACCGTGATGATAGTTCAAATTGCTCACGTGATACCCAATTGTATCTCTTATTGGCGTTTATCAGAGATCTGCAATGATCTTGACAGCGTAAAGATAGGTTAATAGACTATCTTGACAGTGTCAATATGAATAGTTGTCGATATGAACCGCTAAGCTGCGAAGTAATGATGTTCAGCAAACGGAGTAAGCGCAATGATTTTCAGTAACCCAGCCCATCAATTCGAACTTGCCAATAGTATGGCCCTGCTTGGCTGGGTATGGTTAATAGTCTGGTTGTTTTTACCCTCCGGATTACGAACTCGCACCCGTTGGTTGGGGCTTGTGCTGCCGTTTTTATTCGCAATTATGTATGCCGCTGCTGCATTGGTGCACTTCAGTTCTGCGGAGGGGAGTTTTCAAACGCTGAACGGTGTACTGTCACTTTTCGACCATCCGGGAGCCACTCTTGGTGGCTGGATTCACTACCTTGCGTTTGATTTGTTTGTTGGTTGGTGTATTGCGAATCATGCCATCAATTCAAAAACGCATCGATTCCTGGTGGTACCCTGTCTATTGCTGACCTTCATGTTAGGTCCGGTTGGCTTATTGCTGTACGGTGCTATTGTGCTCACAAACGGCATCATCAAGAGACTTAACCAGCGTGTCTCGGGTACTGATCTGCCTCTCGCTGCGCTGCCAGTTTGGCATCAGTGGCACTTCGGACAACCGACACTGGCCGGCACTGGACTCGTATTGTTATTGATATTGCCGGTGCTTATTTTAGCAATGTCTACCGATGCACGTACCGTGCTTGACAGCAATGTGTGGATAAAACCAATAAAATTTTCTTTGTCAATTTCGATATACGTTCTCAGTCTTTCCTGGTTCTCTATTTACATGAGCGATCGATGGCGTACGTCGCGTCTGTACACTTTGTTTTGCCAATTGATCGTGTTAGTCGTTGCGTTGGAAATGCTCTGGTTGATATTCGCAGCATCGATAGGTGAGCCGTCGCATTTCAATCAGACGCATCCGATTCTTACGCCGGTGTACCCGTTAACGGGAGTGTTGGCGACTATATTGTTGGCTTTGTCATTGATTGTTGGGGTAGGGGTGTTGCTGAACAAGCAGTCTGTCTTGCAGCCGGTAGTCCGTTTTAGTCTGTCTTATGGATTGATTGTCACGTTTTGTCTGACTCTGCCCCTGGCAAGCTATTTAGCTGGTAATCCTGCTCAGACACACGCGGTTTACCCGGATGTAACGAACCTGAATAAAGAAAATGCGGTATTACCTGTTGCGGTACTACCTATAGTGGGTTGGTTGCGCAATGCTGGTGATTTACGCGTAGCGCACTTTTTCGCGACACATGCCATGCATTTCGTTCCGTTAATCGCCCTGTTTGTCGGGGTTTTGCTCGGTCAACGAGCCCGGGATAGTGTACAACAGGCTATGTTGTTCGCAACCGCAATCACAATGGTTTATAGCCTCTTTGTCGTTTGGACATTCTATCAGGCGGTATCAGCAAAACCGTTTCTGTGATCTTTATTGATTATGTCTTTTTTTACCACTTAGTTTGCCACTTAGTTTGCCACTTAGTTTGCCACTTAGTTTGGCGCTTAATTAGGCTCTTCATTATGTGAACAGGGAGCGAGAAGCAACGTTGAGAAACAATTTATTAAAGTCAGCGACTTGGAAAATACCGCCAAGGCTTTATTATTGTAAGTCAATGGGCTGTTGTCGATGATTGATATTATGCTCCATGGATTCAGTCTGTATAACAGAAGGAATCGCAAGAGATATTCAATAGTTATCTTTGGTATCTAGCATTGGTATCTAGCATTGGTATCTATTGTTTAATAGCGAATTGAAACGTATCTGGAATTAATATGATGAATAGCTTTATTACTCGCACTTATTTGAATATGCAGGTTGCGCTTAGTCGGTTCCCGGTTAATAACATCCAAGTTAAAGGATTGCTGGGGGCTGCGTTAACAATCAGCTTGTTTATAACTGGTTTGAGTACGGCATCAGCAAACGATGCAATTGGAATGTGGCGTACCGAATCAAGTGAGCGAGGTTATCTGCACATTGAGTTCAAACAGTGTGATGATTCAATTTGCGGCACGATACACTCTGCCTATGATTTAAACGATGAACCCAATGTCGACTACGAGCATGTTGGCAAAAAAATGGTTTGGGACATGAATGCCACCGGAGATGGTCGATGGGTTGGTGGAAAAATCTGGGATCCTGTTGGTGACAAAACCTATAAGTCGAAAATGTCATTGTCAGGCGACGAATTGGCTGTGTCCGGTTGCGTCATGGTGTTCTGTCGTTCGCAAACCTGGACACGTGTTCAGTAGACGAAACTAGGAAAAAACGTGCAATCAGGATTGCCACTCTAGGAATTTAGGTATTCCTGCTATAGTTTCATTAGACGATAGTTGTTTATCCAGCTTTTCCTAATTGAAGTCTAAGTAGAACTCTATGGCGGTAGTAAAGAAGATAGCGGTGTGCGAGTACTGCGATACAAGGGTCGCGCTCGCCATTACCGCAAACACCGTAGTCGAGTTAAAGTGCACAGCGTGTGGTGCACCGCTGCGCAAATCTGAGTTTGTTGAACCGTCTCCGTCTTTTAGTGGCCAGGTGGGTAGCCAAATTGGCGGCGAAGCTGGCAGTCAGGCTGGCGGTCAGCAGCGACCAACCGTTCAAACTCTTTTGCCAGAGTTGTCTCAACCAAGGGCGTCGCAACCCAATTCTTCGCAACCAGGGGCTTCACAACGATCTCACGCTGATACTGATAAAGGCAATAGAGAGGGAAAATCTGGCAAGTATGCCCGGTACGGGAGTGAGCGTTACTGCGATAAGTCTCGCGGTAAGTACAAAACGCGCTCGAAAAACAAATCAAGCTACGACGATAGAAAGCGGTATAGCAGTAAAGAAAACCACAAGGGCAAGTACAAGGGTAAACACAAGAAAAAAGGCTTTGGATACTGGGTAAAAAAAGCCGTTGATGAAATAGACGATATTTTCGACTAAGTCTTTCTTCGCATCAGACTAAGTCTATTGCTGTAGGTAGCCACATATTGGCGTTGAGCGGCACGTTATTTTAGCCGGATGACCTACAGCAGTGACCAATTCTGTTTTAGTAGTCTAATAAGCTGGCCTGCGCTTTGAACTCGCTCCTCGGGTTTTTTATGCAAACACTGCATGGTCGCATCTTCCAGTATTGCTGGCACGTTCTTGTCAATGTCTGACGGGGCAATTGGTTCATCTTTGAGAATGGATTCAATGACTTCATCGATAAGCTCGCCCTCAACAGGCGTCTTGCCAGTTAATGCTTCATATAAAATAACCCCAAGGCTAAAAATGTCTGAGCGGTAGTCGATGCCCGGGTCTTTCTCTATTTGTTCAGGTGACATGTACATCAATGTACCCTGGAGTTTTTGATACCCAGTCATCGTGACATTTTCATCCTTACGGCCCGGCGTGTCGGTTTCCTCGCTCGATTGAGCGCCGTCCTTATCCCACACTTTAGCCAAACCCCAATCGAGTAAAAGAATTTCACCATAGGGGCCAATGAGTATGTTTTCGGGTTTCACGTCCCGGTGTATTACGCCCAAAGCGTGTGCATATTCGAGTGCGTAAGCCACCTGCACAATGATGTTAATGAGCTGGCTTAGGTCATATCGTTCCCGATAGTCAAACACTTCGCGAAGGGTATAGCCGTGCACCAACTTCATGGTGAAATAGTAGTGACCCTGCTTGTTTCTGCCGAGTTCGTAGGTGGGCACAATGTTCGGGTGCTGCAACATGGCCGAAACCCGTGCTTCTCTTAACAGCCTTTTCTGTTCTATTTCATCGTTGGCAAACTCTGGCAGCAGAGTTTTGTAGCAAATAGTGCGATTCAAATGCAGATCTTTGCAGGATTGAATTAGCGATTTGCCACCTTTGGCAACGGTTCTGAAGTAAGCGTATCGAAAGTTGGGATCGGGCTTTTCAGCAAGGTCTTTGTCAGTCTGTTCGACCACAAGCTGTTCGGCATCGGGCAGTTTTAACTTGGGGTATTCGCTCATGTCGATGGGCCCTGCAATATCTGCATAAGCTCAGTGTAGCCCAGTGCGCCTCTCTGTGGTCACTTTAGATGCGTAGAATAGCTGTTGTGTTTACCTGGGAGAATGATTGCGCATGCAGCCAACAAGCCTTAACGAGCATCCTGAAGGAGGCCGATTTCAGGAGGTGTTTCGATCGCAGGTGCGCGTCACAACAGGGAGTGGCTCGGAGCGGTCTGCGTTAACGCATATCTACTTCTCACTCGCGCCCGGAGAGGTCAGCCGATTTCATAAGGTAGCCTCGGACGAAGTCTGGAATCTGTATGAGGGTACAGGTCTTCGATTGCATCAATGGAATGAGCATAGCGGGGTGTTGAGCTGTATTGAGTTAGGCGTGCACCAGAGAGAATATTGTCATGTTGTACCGGCTGGATTTTGGCAGGCCGCTGAACCATTGGACGAAGCTGCCCTGGTTGGATGTACCGTTGGACCAGGCTTTGAATTTGATGATTTTGAGCTGATCAATGAAGACTCCGAATTGGCCGCTCGGTTGCTAAAACTGGAGCCGTCGATGGAGCGATTTGTACGCCAGGCCAAACCCTGAATTCAACCATTTCTTGCATTATTGGCGAGCAGGGTGCCAATGCAGCTAACCTGCTCAAACCCCCGAACTATCAGGATTTTTGCCCCATTCTGGATCTGTGGCACCACTTTGGTGCCAAAAAATAGGCTTATTTTGGTGGCTTGATTCACGAGCCCTGTGATTTGTTAAATCATTAGTGCGGAATCCTTGAACATTCAATTGCGGATCAATTAAAGTTGGCGCTTCGCAACTCGATCAATGAGGAATTCGATGAAAAGTAAGTTGGAATATATCTGGCTCGACGGCTACCAGCCCACCCAGAGCCTTCGCAGTAAAACCATGGTTCGCTCAGACTTCAGCGGCAAGCTTGAAGACTGTCCAATGTGGTCGTTCGATGGTAGTTCGACTGAACAGGCTGAAGGCAACGATTCAGATTGTTTGCTGAAGCCAGTCGCCATCATTCCGGACCCAGACCGCAAAGACAGCTTCCTGGTCATGACCGAGGTTTTAAATGCTGATGGTACGCCTCACGTATCAAACGGCCGCGCCACCATCGAAGAAGATAACGATGATTTCTGGTTCGGCTTTGAGCAGGAATATTTCCTGATCAATACCGACACTAATTTGCCACTCGGTTTCCCCGAGAAGGGTTTCCCCGCACCTCAGGGCCCATACTACTGCTCTGTTGGTGGTAAGAACGCCTACGGTCGTGAAATTGTTGAAGAGCATCTCGACCTGTGTCTCGAAGCTGGTTTGAACGTTGAAGGCATTAACTCAGAAGTTGCGGCTGGTCAGTGGGAATTCCAGATTTTCTCAAAGGGTGCAAAACTGGCTGGTGATGAAATCTGGTTGGGTCGATACCTGCTGGAACGCACAGCCGAAAAGTATGGCGTTGCCGTCGATTGGCATCCCAAGCCACTCGGTGATACCGACTGGAACGGTTCAGGTATGCACGCTAACTTCTCCAATGGCGCAATGCGTGATGCCGGCAAAGAAGACGTGTTCAACAAGATTTGTGAAGAGTTCGGCAAGAACATTCAGCGTCACATCAGTGTTTACGGTGCCGACAACGATCAGCGATTGACTGGTAAGCACGAAACTCAATCGATTGATCAGTTCAGCTATGGTGTTTCTGATCGTGGTGCGTCAATTCGTATTCCGGTTGGCACTATTGAAGATGGTTGGAAAGGTCGACTGGAAGATCGTCGTCCAGCGTCGAACGCTGATCCATACAAAGTGGCTGCGGCAATCATCAAAACCACAACTGAAGCGCTAAGCTAAGCAGACGCGCGATAAGAACATCGCGTTTAAGTTAGGCTCAAGCACTTTGCATAAGTACTTCGAGTTGCGAACGATGGGGCAGTCATGCCCCATCGGCTTAACAGCCGAATAGTTGCTTTGTAACGTCGTTAAAGCCGACGCAATATCAACCAGCGTTACGTCCCCACCACGTATTGCGTAAGGGCAAACCACCGACAAAGGCGTCTTTCCCCAGGGTATCCTGGATTCGCAGTACCTCATTCCATTTCACCATGCGTTCAGACCGTTGGAATGAACCCACTTTGAGCTGTCCACTGCCAAGTCCCGTTGCGAGGTGACTGATTGATACATCTTCGGTTTCACCAGAACGCGCTGACACGACCGATTGCCAACCCGCAGACTGTGCGGCAGCGTGGGTGTCCAGGGCCTCACTCACGGTGCCTATCTGATTCACTTTCAATAACACGGCATTACAGGCATTGTCTTCGATTGCGTTAGCAACCAGTTTGGCATTGCTGACAAGATAATCATCGCCAATAATCTGTACCTGTTGTCCGTAACGCTCAGTGAAGGCTTTCATTCCGTCTGCATCTTCTTCGCCGACAGGATCTTCGATAGACGCGATAGGAAACGCATCCATCCACCCACTGAGTAAATCGATGAATTGGTCGGATGACAGGCTGCGATTCTCAAGTGCTAAATGATATTGACCGTCTTGATGAAATTCCGATGCAGCGATGTCTAATGAAATCACGACGCGATCACCCGGCTTCTCACCCGTCATCTCGATAGCGCGAGTTAGCGTTTCCAGTGCAGCTTCGTTGCTGTTGAAATTTGGCCACCATCCTCCTTCATCTGCGATGCCAGCTGCTTGACCGCTTTTAGCCATTAAGTCTCCAGCAGCAAAGTAAACCTCGCTAGTCACTTCCATCACTTCATCAAAATCAGATGCACCCGGCACCATAATCATGAAGTCCTGAATGTCCACGCGCCGGCCGGCATGCGCTCCTCCGCCGAATATTTGTATTTCAGGTAAGGGCAGCGATGGTGTAAAGCCAAATTCGTCGGCGATGTGTTTCCACAAAGGCTTGTTCGATGTATTGGCTGCGGCGTGTAAAACGGCTAATGATGTCGCAACGGTAGCATTTCCACCGAGTGTCGATTTCATTGGTGATGGGTCTAGTGACAGTAGTGCCTTGTCGATGCTGGCCTGATCTTCCACGTCTTGACCAATCAAAGCCATAGCAATGG
>JAHQVR010000054.1 GCA_019634245.1 Gammaproteobacteria bacterium | reverse complement strand
CGTGCCGGTGGTGCGAGCACTGAACACGGTGAACATCGCAAAAGGGTTTGAGGCAGGTATTGTCATCGTGCTCGTGGCCATATTGCTCGACCGTTTCTTACGATTGGAGAGTAAGTGACCATGTGTGGCCGAATGTGTTTGCTAATAGTGCGTCTGTTGACATGAGTGAAGCGCTGGTTCGGTTTAATCACGTTGATATCGTGTTCGGTGACGATCCACAGCGCGCTCTGCCATTGATAGACGCTGGCGAAACTCGAGAAGTGATCGCAAAGGAAACTGGGCAGACACTAGGGGTGGCTGGTTGTGATCTTGAGGTCAGTGCGGGTGAAGTTCTGGTGATTATGGGGCTTTCAGGCTCCGGCAAATCAACGTTACTGCGCGCGGTGAATGCTCTGAACCCCGTGGTACGGGGCTCCGTTAGTGTGCGTATGTCCAGTGAACAGGAGTGGCGAGATCCGCATCGTTGCACTAAAGCGCAGTTACGTGAACTGCGGTTGGATTGGGTGTCGATGGTCTTTCAACAGTTTGCGTTGTTGCCTTGGAGAACGGTTGCTGAAAATGTTGGTTTCGGGCTCGAGCTTGCGGGTCAGCAAAAACGAACGGCTAACACTCAGATCCATCAGCAGCTGGAGCTAGTGGGGTTATCGGAGTGGGCCGACAAGAAGGTCCACGAACTCTCGGGTGGTATGCAACAACGCGTTGGTTTGGCCCGAGCCTTTGCAACCGATGCACCTATTCTGTTAATGGATGAGCCCTATTCTGCCTTGGATCCATTGATACGATCTCGATTGCAAGATGAACTCATCGCACTGCAAAGTCAGTTAAGACGCACCATCTTGTTTGTTAGTCATGATTTGGATGAGGCCATGAAGATAGGCTCGCGCATTGCGATTATGGAGGGTGGCAGGCTCGTACAAGTGGGTACACCACAAGAGATCTTTGCAAATCCAGCGAATCAATACGTTGCCGATTTTGTAGAACATATGAATCCATTAACCATTCTTCGAGCCAGGCACGTCATGCAACCGACCGATACGCTTCCAGCTGAACATGCCAATGCGGTTCAGGTGTCACCGGACGCTAATCTGTCTGACATTATGCGGGAGCAACTTGCCAGCGAGCTGCCGGTGTATGTGGTGAGCGAGAATCAGGTCATGGGCAAGCTGGACGCCGCGGATGTTCACCGAGCGCTCTTAAGAGTGTGAAGCTGTACCAAAGTCTAAATTTATAGCTAAGCGATTGATCATCGGGCATTTTTTCTTTAATAGTTGACCCGCATGAGACGCTTACACAAGTCCTGCATGAGATAATTTGGTGCGAAGTGGCCTGGTTATCAGGGTCAGTTAATGAATGGAGATCAGATGCCCGCCATCGACCAACTTCTGGATATTATGCGCACTCTTCGCAGTCCCAGTGAAGGCTGTCTTTGGGACCAAGAACAGAACTTTAAAACCATCGCGCCGTACACCATCGAAGAAGCCTATGAGGTGGCGGATGCGATTGCTCGTGATGATATGGATGATCTTCGGCTGGAGCTGGGTGATCTATTGTTCCAAGTTGTGTTCCACGCACAGATGGCCGAAGAAATCGGTGAGTTTACGTTTCTTGATGTCATTGAAGGCATTGTCGAAAAAATGATTCGCCGCCATCCACATGTGTTTTCTGATGCGCAATTTTCCAATGAAGAAGAGTTAAAACAAGCTTGGGAGGCTGAAAAAGCCAAAGAGCGCTCTGACAAGAAAGGCGAAGCCACTTCTGTCATGGAGGGCATAACCCTCTCGTTACCTGCGCTTAAGCGTGCCGATAAAATTCAAAAGCGAGCGGCTCGGGTGGGCTTTGATTGGGATTCACTACCGCCGGTTAAAGAAAAAGTAGCCGAAGAGTTACAAGAGATTGATCAGGCGATCGAGGCTAGAGATAAAGACGCCATTGAAGATGAATTAGGGGATGCACTATTTGCTCTAGTGAACCTCTCCCGACATCTAAAGGTCGATGCTGAAAGTGCTTTGACTAGAGCCAATGAAAAGTTTACACAGCGATTTAAAACGGTGGAGCGGCTTGCCCTGAAAGACAACCAGGACATGACGAGCATGAGCCCACAAGAGCTGGACAAGCTGTGGAACTTGGCGAAAGCGGATTCTCGATAGCTGGATAGCTGGATTGTCGGACCGCCGGATCGTCCAAGCTCTTGCCAAGCTGATCCGTTTATACTCTCGTACGGTAAACAAAAACGATTGGTGAGAGAATGACGGAAAGAATTGCGGTGGTGACTGGGGCGGCTCGAGGGATTGGTCTTGCCACTAGCCAATTGCTGTCGCACAACGGCTGGCGCGTGGCTATGGTTGATCGGGACACTGCAGAGCTAACCAAGGCAGTTACTGAGCTCAAGAATGCTCAAGCCATCGAGAGTGATGTCTCATCACCTACACAGGTTCGTGCCATGGTCTCTCAAATTGTTGAGGAATTTGGTGGGATCGATGCGTTGATCAACAATGCAGGTGTTGCTGATTTTGGACCTATTGGCAAGACATCCTATGATCAGTGGCGAACCGTGATGGCAACCAATTTAGATGGGGTATTTTTGTGCACGCAAGAGTGTTTGCCACATCTTATTGAGAAGCAAGGGTCGGTGGTGAACATTGCGTCGATATCAGGGTTGCGTGCCAGTACCTTGCGGGTAGCTTACGGAACTTCAAAGGCCGCTGTTATGCATCTGACCAAGCAACAAGCGGCCGAGCTAGGTGAGCACGGCGTGCGGGTTAATTGTATTGCGCCTGGTCCTGTCAGAACGAAGCTGGCGATGGCCGTGCATTCACCTGAAATCATTGCAGCCTATCACGATGCGATTCCGCTGAATCGTTATGGTAGTGAGAACGAGATTGCTGAGGCGATCGTGTTTCTCTGTTCAGACAAAGCCAGCTATATCACCGGGCAAGTGTTGAGCGTTGATGGCGGGTTTGAATCCACAGCCATTGGATTACCTGCAATGCGGAAAATCGATAGTTGAGTCTGTGCATCGGGGACACAAACTGAAGTGCAGATCCGTCATCCCAATGGGTTGCCCCGGGTATTAGCTTTGGTGATCGGAGGCTACCAATGTTGAATGTCAGTCGGCCGCCATCGTCTTCTGAACTTTCTCACTATGTCAACGTGATATGGACCTATTCCAGCGAACCTCAACATGGTTATGAAAAAATAGTCCCTTCAGTGCATGCACAGTTGTTGATTAACCTAGATGGAGACACGTTGTCTCATCGAGATTTGAATGGTCTGCTGAAGCGCAAGACAGGACCCATGGGCCTTCAAGGCTTACTCACTGAGCCTGTGTTGATCGAGAAAAATCAGAAAACTGATATCTGTGGGGTTCAATTTACTGCGATGGGACTTTCAGTGTTTGTCGATCAACCTGCCTGTGCTTATGTGAATCAAATTGTTGATGCGGTAAGCGTATGGGGATTAAGTGCTGACTCATTGAGAACATCCTTGACAACCACGGACGATCCAGCGTTAAGGTGCGATTTTATCGAAGCGTTCTTGGTCAGGCAGTTACGCCAACCCGGTGCGGATGTCGATATGTTGCGTGTTTGTGTCGATTCGTTACTAGCAGGAATGAATGTCACAGAGCTTCAAAAAACGGTTGGCTTATCGCAAAGAAAACTACACGACCTGTTTGATCGCTGCATTGGAATTAAGCCCAAATTGTTTTCTCGCATAGCACGGTTTTCCAGAACGCTGCCCGCAGTGTCGGACCACGAAAATTTAACCCAAATTGCTATCGAGAATGGCTACGCCGACCATGCGCATATGACGCGAGAGTTTCATTGGTTCACCGGGCGTTCGCCCAGGGCTGAGTCATTGATAATAGGTGAGCCTCAGCATGCGTATGTTAACCCGGATGAAATCTTCAAGAATTCTGCAACTGAAGAAGCTACCCTCAAAAAAAATAAGCCAGATCTTCAATAGCGGATATAAGTATGGAACTCTCACCCAGGCTGGTTGTGTCTGATCCCGATGCGGCTATGGAATTTTATGCTCAAACGTTCGGTGCAGTGCAACATGAGCGCTACACCGATGGCGATGATCGTGTCGTGCATGTCGGATTCTCCATAGGGTCTCAACCACTATCACTCACTCAGTGTGTGCCCGAGTGGGGTTTGCTCGATCCACTGTCGTTGGGTGGTTCACCGTGCTTGTTGTATATATCCACGGATGAACCAGACGAGATAGCGGCACGATTTGTAGCATTCGGCGGTAAGGTGTTGATCAAGATAGCGGATCGGCCGTATGGCAAGCGCGAAGGCCGAGTGGCCGATGTGAGTGGACATCTTTGGATACTCAGTAAGACCATTGAAGAGCTGCCAGCCGAAGAAATCCACCGGCGACTAAAATAAACGGATGGGCCCAGTTAAGCGCTTCTGCCGTTCGCTTAACTGGTGGTCTAGAAGGGTTTGGTCACTTGACTATCGCGTGACGCTAGCTCGGATTGGATGTGGATAAGCAGATTCTTGTTATTTTTTTAGCTTGTAAGTCAGCGCTTGATAAATGCAGTGTTTCAGTTCTGCTTCGTAATCCTGCACGGGCTCTGGTATGACAAGCGCTCGATTGCCCTCGAACTTAAAAATGTGAGTGTACTGCGCGCGATAAGATTCAATCAGTGACGTACCGCAATGGAAGAACAGTGCCGGTTCGCCTTGTTTGTTGACTGCGAGTCTGATCATCGTGCCTGCGCCGGTCGCTTCGGTGAGGTAGCTGAGCTCCCCCCACCGGAGTACTTCACTCAGCTCGCCGATGTCAGAGTGTTCCTGTGCGGTGTCAAAAATATACGTGCGCAATTGTAGAAGTGCTTGCGCTGTAGATGAAGGCAGATCGCTAACGCATTGTGTAAACAATGGAGAAGTGCTTTTCTTCGCGTTGCTGTGTGTTGGTTGTTTGTTGTTCGCCTTCATCGTTCAATCCTTTAGGTTTAGTGGTAAGCACATCAGAGTTTGCAGCTCTGTGGCAGGGACTTCCTGTGGGTTGTTGAGATATTCCTCTATCGCAGGCGCATCGGCAGCAGTGAAGCCTGAATCCGGTAGCCATGTGCCATACAGCCACTGATAGGCATCTTTCATATCAGCATAAGGGCCAGTATAGAGTAGCTTGGCATAGGGTCCTTGGTACAGCGTTATGTGTTCAATCGGTGCTGTGACATTGGACGATGTATCCAGTGGCGAAAGTGCTGCGGATCTCAACTGTTCGGCAGGTGTGAGCTCAGGGTCGTCGTAGAACACAGCCAGCATGCGAGGGGCATCGCTGAGTAATTGCTGTGCTGCCAGGCCTCCCATTAACTGACCCATCGCTTGATCGATGTGCATATAGGAACCTGTATGTGAAACGGCGGCGCAATGGCTCACATCCAGTGGTTCTATCTTGACGTCGAATCGCGATGCATCCTGCACGTCGATGGCGGACTTATAGTCGCTATGACTGCCGGTGTCTCGGTAAGCGGCAGGTGATTGAAGGTACGCGGATTTAAAAGAGCGACTAAAACCTTCCACGGATGAGTATTTCGCCTGTTCGGCGATGCTTTTGATAGGCAAATCTGTGTTTGCCAGCTGGTTTGCTGCTCGGTTTAGACGAAGACGCTTTATGGTATTAGCGACGGTTTCGCCTTGCATGGCAGTGTAGATTCGGTGCCAATGGTAAGGGGATAAATGGGCAACCTCTGCCAGGTCATCGATTCGGATATCCTCATCCAAATGATCAAATAAGTATTGGATGACCTGGTTCATTCGACGCTGGTAGTCGGTGGCTGTGCTCGGCTTTATCATGCTGTATTCCTGCTTGCTGTAGTATCGAGTTGATAGCTTGGCAAACCACGAATTGATAAATCCTGCGGTTTTTCCTGCAGGCTCAATACTGACCTATTGATCGCAGTGTATACCCAGCGCGCCGCACCAGTTTGGTGGGCGAACTGGGGTCGTGAGGCGTTCGTGTGTTTTGCATCACATCCGAATCTCAATCCAATCCATGCGAACCTACAGTGAAAGGCTGGTCAAGAGCGTGTCTATGGTGTTCTGGGTCGCCGTGGACACCGGAATCAACGGCAGGCGTACGTGGTTCTCACACAAACTCAATGAGGAGCAAGCGTACTTTACGCCCGACGGGCTAGGCTCTGCGAACAAAGCCTGGTGCAGTGGCATGAGCGAGCGTTGAATAGTCAAGGCTTTGCTGAAATCCCCGTCTGCGCAGGCCTTCTGCATGTGTGCACACAACTTTGGTGCAACATTGGCGGTGACCGAAATACACCCTGTGCCACCCGAGGCGTTGTAGGCGACAGCCGTACCATCTTCGCCGGAGAGAAAGCTAAACGGCTTATCGATCGACAGGCCTTCTAAAATGGGTCGGTTTAAATCTTTAGTGGCGTCTTTTACACCAGCAACAGATTTAAGAGCGGCAATTTTTCCCATGGTGTCGGGCTCAATATCCACAACCGAACGAGGAGGCACGTTATAGACAATAATTGGTAGATCATTTGTGGCTGCAAGAGCGGCAAAGTGTTGATAGATGCCCTCCTGATTGGGGCGATTGTAGTAACCCGTCACATGCAATGCTGCGTCAGCACCCACATCTTTGGCGAATTCGTGATAGCTGATCGCTTCTGCGGTGTTGTTCGATCCGCATCCGGCGATAACCGGGAGTTTGCCCTGTGCTTCTTCCACTACGATTCGCACCACCAGGCGATGCTCTTCTTCTGACAAGGTCGGGGATTCGCCTGTGGTACCCACTGGCACCAAGCCATCGGTGCCTTGGTCGATATGCCAACGCACCAGCTTTCGTAGCGCGGGTTCATCGATGTGGCCAGCGTTGTTCATCGGCGTGATCATCGCAACAAAAGAGCCATTAAACATATTGAATTTTCCTCAGGTTGAGGCGGTTATCTAATGGCTAAACGCAAAAACTCCGACTAGCCAGGAAGGGCCGCCGGAGTTTTTGTTAACTAAATGGGTTTCTCGGAAGCCTAGTGACGCACAGGTTTACCTACCTGTTTAAGGGCAACCGGTTTTAACGCTGATAAGGCTTCTCTACTCATGCCACTTAAGCATGTTCGAAACTTTAGGGCCTGTCAAGCTCAATAAATCTTAGAGTCGAAAGTGAACGTCTTGCCGGAGTTCACTCGATACAACAACTTCGACTTTTGTCGCTGTGTTGTCAGATGCCATTTTTCTCAACGAATCTACTTTAAGCGTATCCATCGTTCGGGAGAAAACGGGGCTAGATCGAAGTCTGGCGTTTCTCCACTGATCAGCTGAGACAATGCTTTACCTGTAACAGGCCCGTTCATCATGCCAATGTGGTGATGCCCAAAGGCAGTCCAGAGGTTGTTCGAGCCTGGAACCTGTCCGATGACCGGACGACTATCGGGAAAGGTGGGGCGCGCGCCACGCCAAATCGGCTGATCGGTCGCATCGGTTATCTCAATCGCTTCCTTAACCTTCGGAATAACCTGCTTGAGTTGCGCAAGATTACTAGGAGCATCACGATGGTTGATCTCAACGCCTGTCGTGACTCTTAACCCGTACTCCATCGGCCCCATGACATAACCACTTTCAATATCGTAGATGGAGTGTGTTAGCTGCACACCTTCGGCGAGATGGAAGTGTTGGTGATATCCGCGCTCATAACCTAACTGAACTTTGTAGTTCAGCATCGCCAGTAGATCATCGCTCCAGGGTCCTGCGGTGACAACCAGGTGATCGCAGTTATGCTCAGCTGAATCGGTGGTGACGTGAAATTTATTGTCGGTGTGCCTGAGTGCTTGTACTGATTGTGTGAGTAGGGTTCCTCCGTCATTGACAAACTGAGCTGCATATTCTTTAAAAAGCTCACCTGGATTGTTGAGTTGGGCGTTCCCTGGAATCAGGTAGCCGCTGCCGAACACCGGCTTTAACGAGGGTTCTAATTCCAGAATCTCTGCAGCGTTTAAATGATCCACACTAATGCCCACTTCTTTGAATAACGTTGATTCAAGGCCATTGGGGTCAAGACCTTTGTTGTTTCTATAGAGCTTTAACCAGCCAACTTCATTAATTCGGTGCATGTTGCCCACGCGCTGCATGATGGCTTTATGTTCATCCAAAGCTCCACTAGACATAGACCGAAGTGCGTGCGTGGTTTCCAGGGTGCTCTGAGCTCGTGCAGCGGTTAAAAAGCCAATAACCCAGGGTAATCGTTTGAGTACATAGGGCAGTGAATAACGCACGTGTGCTTTTGTGTTAAATAAATACTTAGGTAGGTTTTTGAGAAGCCCGGGGTTGTTAAGTGGAATTACAGAGTGCCCATTCATAACGCCGGCATTTCCGAAGGAGGTCTCCTGGCCTGGACCTTTTCGGTCGATTAAGGTGACCGACCAACCACGCTGTTGCAGATGTATGGCTGTGCCGATTCCCACAGAACCCGCACCAAGGACAATGATAGACTTCGACATAACAGGCTCTTTAAAGTTGAACAGGCAAGGAATCAGCTGGCGGATGGAATGGTAAACAAAGCAAGTTCAAAGGCCAAGCCTTGTATTGGTGTGCTGATGCTAAATACTCGTTTTCCGAGATATTTAGGCGATATCGGCAATCCACACTCCTTCGAAGGGCCTGTGATTCATCGCGTCGTGGAAACGGCCAACGTTGCTAATGTAGTAAAGTCGTCGGTGGTCTCTGATGAATTGTTGGAAGATTTCATCAGCGCCAGCCAGAGCTTGATTGCAGAGGGTGCAGACATCATCACCACCAGTTGCGGCTTTTTATTCGCAGCGCAGGATCAATTGCAATCGAATCTATCGTGTCCGGTTATCGCCAGTTCCCTCATAGTGTTGCCACGGTTGTTGGGTGATGGTCCTGGAACCGAACCGGTCGGTGTCTTCACGTTTGATTCTGATGCCTTATCGTTACACGGTTTAGAAAACGTGGATCAGGAGCGTATCGTTGTAGCTGGTTTGCAGAACACAGAGCACTTCTATCCAGTGATACGCAATGACGAAGAAGTAGCCAACTTCGATTCGATGCGTTCTGATGTGCTCAGTGCCGCGCGACAGTTCGAATCGAGTCAGCTCAGCGCTGTCGTGTTGGAATGCACGAATCTTTCACCGTATAAAAAGGTACTACAAGCCCAACTGGGCGTACCCGTTTATGACTTGTTCGATGCGTTAGATCAGGCCGTAGTCAATCTGGACGTTTAATCTCCTGCCTCACATTACTATCAGGCAGGTTAATGTACTGTTAAAAAATGGATCGCCGGATCGCCGGATCGCCGGATCGCCGGGGCGCCGGGGCGCCGGGGCGGGTTCGGTGTCTAAATACCCGCGTTAGCTAAACGACGCTGACTCATGCCTTCGTTGTGGCGTTTCACGGCCGCCAGGACGGTGTCGTTACGTTCCAATGCGCGCACCAGCTTCTGGTCGTAGCGGTAAATATCGCCGGAGGTATTCAACATGCCTTCACCATCCACCCAAGTGGTCATATAGGTCAAATGGGTGGGAATCGGATCGCGAAGTACTACCCGCTTGGTATCTTTGCTGTTGAGATAAAAGTCTGTCTTTTTCTTCGATACACCATCCAGTTGCATCATCATGGAAGCCATTCGATCCGGATCGCTTAAACGTACGCAACCGTGGCTGTAGGCTCGTACACGCTTTTTAAAGAACTTTTTTGCTTGCGTGTCGTGCATGTAAATCGCCCAGGGGTTTGGCATTAATATTTTTAGTTTTCCCAGTGCGTTTCCAGCTCCTGCACGTTGACGCAGTATGTAAGGAAATTTCTTTTTTTGAAAATCTTCGGCGGTGACTTCGCTGCTCGGCACATGCTGCATACCGTTTTTAGTCCAGCGGTAAAAATCAAAGTTTTTCTTGGCTAGATACCCTGGATTGCGACGTTCTTTTGGGACTAATTCCTTGTTGGTAATCGAAGAAGGCACCGTCCAGGTAGGGGCTATTTCAATGATGCTGGCATCGCGGGTGAATACCGGAGTTTTATGTTTCACCGCGCCCACAACGACTCTCATATCAACGATTTTTTGGCCTTCGTTGTAGAGCTTGGCGCGATACTCTGGGATGTTGACAAACACATGCTTCTTGCCTAGGTCGCGCGGCATCCAGCGCCATCGTTCCAAACTCAAGGCAACAGCCGTGATGTCATCTTCGACCGTGGCATTGAGTTTTTGTCGAACCTCTTTGTCCACAGTGCCAGTCACTGGTAGGTTATGGCGTCGTTGAAAGTTTTTTACAGCAGCGACTAACGACTCATCAAAATCTCTAGTCAACCTGCCTCGGCGCGAATAGTCACCGGTTTCGCTCAATCGGTCTTTGATGTTGAGTACATCAATGTCGTTGTCACCCAATTCCAGTGTGCCGTCTCTTTGCACACGTGTTCGGGGCAGGCCAAATTCAAGTTCACCTAGAAGTGAGCGCATGGTATCGGTCAGTCGAAAGTACGCCTCATCGGTGGGCATCACTTGCCATAGTGCTTGTTGAACACTCATTCCGCCGGTTTTAACACTATTCAACAGGGCTTCGGTATCCACGGTGGGTGGTTCACGATGCAGTTGCGGTTGTACGGTAGGTCCATGGGCAATCCCGCTGCCTAAATGTTGAGCCAGTGACTGAAACGATATGTCCAGAGTCAGTGACATGCTGCGTTGTTCCTGGGCTCGTGCGGGAGAATCAATGGGCAGTTTTCGTTGCGCTGCAAGACGGCTACTCAACTCTGTGTAACCATAAAATTCGGGGTCCAGGCCATGAAAGGCGCTTTCTTGGATAGCGGCGATTAGCTGATTGGTATTGGTGGTGGCTCGACCCAGATCAAACCAGGCTTTAAGCGGATCCTGCACAGCGCCGGATCGCAGACCTAGTTCATCGAGTTCCTCTTTGGAACGGATGTCTGGCAGTGTAGTGAACACCACCTTTGTGGCACTGGCTTTCGCATGGGCGAACGTCTCATCAGCGATGCCAAAATCACTGGCGTACAGGCTGGGCGATGCGCTCAGTGCAAGACAGCAAAGTGGGGCTAGAACCCAAAGTCTACAGATCATGTCGAACTCTTTTCAGCTTGTTGATCATGCCCGCTGAACAACCATCCCACCGCTGACGGCTCTGGGGCTTCCCCTACGAGCGGCTCGAATCGGGGTTCCTGAACCGCCTGGATTTCTAAGTTGTGAACCTGGATGAGGTTTGGGTTGGCACAATTCTTCCTAACATTGATCAAGTTCCGCTGAATGTTCGGTGGAAGACACAAAACCGTGGAGTCTCTAGTGGCCAATCGAATTGAGGTAAGTCTCTGTTCTAGCTGTATTTCCGCTGTGCTATTGGCGATGTCTCTATCGCCGGTTCATGCTGCAGAAGAAAATACACTGGCATCCCTGATCACGACTGATCTACCACCAGCTAAGCGCGGTGAGTGCTATGGACGGGTCAGCGTACCGGCTGTGTACAAAACTGAAAATGTCGAAGTGGTGGTCCGCGAGCCGTCACAAAGTTTTACGATCACTCCAGCTGCATTTGCAGAGGAAGATTACGATGTACAGGTGCAGCCAGGCTATACCAAGCTCACCGCCGTTCAACCGCTTTATGAAACCGAAGAACAGACTCTGGAAATTGCACCACAGAGCAGTGCTTGGGTGCGAGATTCCTTAGACAGTGATCAAGTCATTAGTGAAGGTGAGCGACGAGACCTTGAACTCTCGGGCGTTAAACTGAATGAGGTGGAGCCGGGAACGTGTTTGTATGAACATTATCAGCCCGCGACAATAAAACGCGTTCCTCAACGAATTTTAGTAAAAGAAGCATCCGAATCTCTCGAAGTTATTCCAGCAAAATTTGGTGATGATTCTGAAAATATCGTAATTCGACCTGCGCATAAGCGCCTGATAGAAGTACCGGCTGTGTTTGAATCAAGCGCCGAAGAGGTGATGATTGCAGCCGCGACGACTGAATGGCAAAGAGGTTCAGGGCCGATTCAACGTATTGATAATCTCACAGGCGATATCATGTGTTTGGTAGATGTCCCTGCAAAATATGAACGTGTACCCGTAGAAGTGGTTGAAACCGATGCGTTGGTGACCACCGTTTCAGAGCCAGAAGTGGTTGAGACCATCAGTGTTCAAAAGCTCGTTACCGATGCTGAGGCTTCGCGTTCGCCTTTGCCGGCTGAATACGACTCCATGGACAAACTCAGAGAAGCCGCGCCAGCCAAATACAAATGGTTAGAAAAATCCCAAGTAGTGGCTGCGCGAGATGGCCAACCGACGGGACGGGCGGCTTGCTTTAAAGAGATTCCTGCGCAGATCGCTAGCTACGACAGAGAAGTAGTGAAGCGTCCTGGACGTTTTGCCCGCGAAAGTATTCAGCCTTTGGTTGAAACTATTACCGTGTCTAAATTGGTATCTAATGCAAGCAGTGTGGCGGTGCCCGTTCCTGGTGAAACCATCACTATCGAGCGCGTCACTAAAGTATCAGAGGCGAAATTAGAATGGATGTCGGTATTGTGTGATACCAATATGTCGACTGACGTGATTACCCGTTTACAAAAGGCTCTGAAGCGTGAAGGCTATGAGCCTGGCCCGATTGATGGCATGTTGGGTAGAGGCACGTTAACCGCTGTTGAACGCTACCAGCAGGACAATAATATGGCCCATGGTGGCTTGACGATGGATACGCTGACCTCGCTGGGCGTTGGTCTCTAATTAAATACTAAGGGGCGAAAAAACGGCTTTCGCCCCGCTACTTTTTTAATTCAGTAATCGTCGTAACTCTTCTAAATACGCTTGGCTATCGGGTTCTTGCCCGATTCTCTGTGCATCCCAAAGGGCTCTACCCAGGGGTTCCATCATCAGGTGTTCAACCGTGTGTCCATCCTGGTGTTTTAATAGCAATGAGCGCGTAATATTTGCAATGCCTATCGGCCTATCTGTGCCGACTTGTTCGCGAAGCGCTAAGTGCAGCCCCAGGTGCAGAAACGGATTTCCCGAGGCGTGATCGGACGTGAAATCTTTGTCAAGAGTATCGTCGGGGTTTTGCAACAGTGGGTGATACTCGGGATGGTCTTTGAGCAAATCCACAATCTGTTTTTCGAGTGGCTCTAACGGTTCCTGCTTAAGGTGCTTTTTCCACGCCGCACAAAACAGATGGCGAGTTCGAAGTCGGTCTTGGGTGAATAGCATGGTGTGCGTCAGTTGGACAAAGCGGCGCGAAGTGCCAGAAGGCAGCCTAAGGCGATGAAAGCCCCCGGTGGCAATAGGGCGATTAGTATCGTGTAGTCATTGCCATAGAGTTGCATATGCCAGTTTGCGGCTCTGGCACCAAACAGGTGTTCAGCACCCTGTAGAAAGGTACCCGAACCGATCACCTCTCTGGCGCTGCCGAGCACGAACAGTACGAGCAAAAACCCGAGCCCCATGGCCAGAGCATCGTGTACTGCAGCCCTAAGCGGTTGGCGTTGAGCAAAACTCTCTGCTCTACCGAGGATTAAACAGTTCGTCACAATCAGCGGTAGGAAGATACCCAGTGATTGATGAATCGCTGGGGTGTAAGCCTGGGCGAGCAGTTCAACCACAGTAACCGTACCGGCGATTATCAAGACGTAAATGGGTATGCGCACTGCTGTGGGAATAATGGTGCGTAGCGCCGACACAGAGGTGTTTGCGACCAGCACCGTAAACAGCGAAGCTAGTCCAAGACTAAGCGCATTAATCGCTGAGTTTGAAATCGCTAACAGTGGGCAAAGCCCCAAGAGCTTTACCATGGCCGGGTTTTCACGCCACAAGCCATCAAGCCATAAATCACGCGTGCTTAGGTCTGTGCTCATTCCAAATGCGTACCGCTAAGGGTGTCGAAAGCGATGGTCCGGTTCTCAGCATACCAGAGCAGCACGCGGTGAACGGCCTGTACGACAGCACGTGTGGTGATGGTGGCACCGGTAATGTGGTCAAACTCACCGCCATACTTACGAACTGTCCAACCCGATTCGGCGATCGATTTAAGAGAAGCTTGGTTGAATTGGCGTATCCAGGGTGAGCGATCCGCTTCCACTTTATCTCCCAACCCTGGTGTTTCTCGGTGTTCAAGGATGCGTACGCCCAGCAAAGAGCCGTCAGTATGAACGGCAACCAATAATTTTATGTCACCGTTATAGCCATCAGGCGCGACGCTATTCACCAACAAGGCGACTGTGGTGCTTTGGTTTCGTAATCGATGGAGTTGCACCGGTTTGTCGGGGTTCAACTGAGATGCCATGACCGTTATGGTGTCGGTGTAGGGGTCGTTGTCAAACCGAAGCGCTTGATTAGGGACCTGTATGAGTTCTTCCATGGTGTTGATGAACTGCCGCTGGTTTGCTTGTTCGATTTTGTTAGCTGTTACCCATCGGACGCTAACCAGCACCGTCAGTACGATCATCAGCGCGGATAGCAGCAGCAAGGGCGTGCGTAAACCCATCTACTGCAGGCGACCGGTGCGCAATGTTAGTGCATCAATGGCTGGGACACAGAGGTTCATCAACAGCACAGCAAAGGCCACCCCTTCAGGATAAGCCGAGAACTCTCGTAGTATATAAATTAGAATTCCAATACCTGAGCCGAAAATCAGGCGACCGAGTGGGCTTGCGGCAGCAGTGACTGGATCAGTGGCAATAAAAAACGCGCCGATCATCAGCGCACCGGAGAACAGTGAGCTCAGCAGTGGGCGTTCGAGCGAATGAGAAAAAGTTGCATCGAGTAACAGGCACAGTGAAAACGTCAGTAGCACGCTTATCGGAATGTGCCACCGAATAATGCGTAACGACAACAAGGCAAGACCGCCTACTAAAAATGCTACGTTAATCCATACCCAGGTCGTGATTGTAGGTAAGCTAAACAAGGTAGAAACTTCTGTGGTGTTAGCCAATACGCGATCCAACGGCGTGGGTCTGGTGATCGCATCCCAGCGACTAACGGCTGACCATTCTGCGAGATTGCCTGAGATTTTTACTGAGAGTGTTGCTGATAGTTCGACACCGTTCGAGATAGCCAGTTCTGGCCATACAATCATGGTGTTTGGAAAAGAGATGAGTAACACCGCATAACCCACCATGGCCGGATTAAACGGGTTTTGTCCTAAGCCGCCAAATAAGTGCTTGCCTAGAAACACCATCGCCAACACACCCAGTGCGAGCTGCCACAAGGGTAGGAGTGGTGGCAGCGAGAGTGCGAGTAAGGCTGCTGCCAGCACCATGCTGCCATCTTTGAGTGTGGGCACAACAGTGTGTTTACGACTAAGCAGTGCTACTGCCTCGAGTGCGCAAGCGAACAGGATGGCCGCTAGAACATTAATCAAAACACCAACGCCAAAAAAAACGACCATTGTCATCCCACCTGGCAGCAAGGCTAACGCTACGATCGTCATGATCCTGGAGGTGGATCGAGTTCGAAGATCGAACAATGCAGCCACTGTGTTCATGGTTTGGGAGTCTGCGGTTTGTCCACTCTTTCGCCGGAGTTGTGTGTCTTTAGCGTGGCACCATCCGCGCTTGAGGTTGTTTTTTTGCGTTGTTGTTTTAACCGATCCAGAGGGTTTGATGCCGCCTTTTTGGAAGTTTTTACACTAAGGCGCTCCGTTTCACGCAGTTGATGTTCGGCAAATCGTTGTTGCGCCCATTCACTGCGGTGTTGCTCATCGCGAATCTGATGGTGGTTGTGCTTGGTGTATCGGAACAGTTGCGTTAACGGTATCGACGATGGGCACACCAAATCGCAGCAAGCGCATTCAACACACTCGAGCAGGCCGAATTTCACCGCTGTCTTTACTTGTTCTGCCTGCGCATACCAATACAATTGTTGTGGCAGTAGATGGCTGGGGCAGACGGTTGCACAATCACCACAGCGAATGCACGCTTGGGCATCAGCTCGTTCAGAGGGCGTTTGTAGTAAAAGACTATTTGTCGACGCTGACACAGGTAGCTGCAGATCGTCGACTAGCTGCCCACTCAGTGGTCCTCCAGCCACGACCCTACCGTCATAGCGGTCCTGCCCGCAGACATCCAGTATGTCCCGAATACGGGTGCCAAAGGGCGCCCAGATATTTTGCGTTTGTCCCTTCGGTGAGGTGACGCTAATCACACGGCCTGTCATGGGTCGACCCTGGTAGGCGTGGTAGAGCGCTTCAGCGGTGGCAATGTTGATGCACAAAAGTCCTTGATGACTGGGTGGCTCGGCCAACGGGTTTTTGGAAACATTGAGCGTTTGAATAAGGGTGCGTTCGGCACCGGCGGGGTATTTGTCCTGAACCAGTTGTAACTCAATGGATGCAGGTTTCTCGGTTCGCAGAGAAAGTACCTGGCGCAGTGCATCGATAGCTCTTTGCATGGAGGCTTTGATAGCGATCGATGCGTTTTCCACGTGACACAAACGCATCAACAGCTCTATGCCCTGGATGCAGGTATCTGCAGATTGTTGGATAAGGGCGTTGTCACAATCTACCAGCGGTTCACATTCCACTGCGTTAATAATCAGCGCTGAAACACCTGCGTTCCTGGCTGTCTGAACTTTGTCGAACAATGGATAGGCCGCTCCACCGAGGCCCACGAGTGCATAGGGTGTCAGGGAGTCAAGCCGATTAGGGTCCAAGGGTGGCAGCGTTGTTATTGTGTTTTTATGATCAGGTTGAATTTCTACGCACCGTTGAGTCTGACCTGAGGGATGAATAAAGTGACGATGCTCAATGGCTGAAACCACACCGGAGACACTCGCTACGATGTTGGACGCGAGCATGGAACCGATGTGTACGGTATCGCCTACAGCCACTAAGGCTTCCACAGGTTCGTTGTGGTAGTTCAGTAGTGGCAAACGCACCGGTTCAGTTGGATTCACCCGTCGAATCTTATCCATTGGGATCGGATTCTTGGGTTTTGTAACAAAACCGCCGTGTACGGGCGTGATGGTGGCAGAAGAAGAATTCATGTTCGGCAGTAATTGATGCGGCATCACCACCTGTAAGCTAAGCTTTTAGGCACCTTAAACGTAGTGTATGAAGCCGATGTTGCGCACAGCATGTGGGTAACGGTCCGGCCGGTATAGACGACAATGACTCTAACCCACATTGCCGCGACGATCACAGCGAACGTCATCATCGTATTCGCGCAGTTTATCACGGCTGCCCGTGCCATCTGGCGCGACTCCGAACCTACTCGAGAACAGCGTATCTACTTTGTGAATCACGCCAGTCACGGTGATTTTATTTTAGTTTGGACAGTCCTTCCGGCGCCATTGCGCAAGCTGACCCGACCGGTGGCAGGTGCTGATTATTGGTTAAAGACCCGTTTGAAGTCGTTTATCGGACGTACCGTATTTAACGCCGTGTTGATCGATCGCCGTCCGGAATCTCGAAGTGCGGATCCTGTCTCGACAATGGCCGACGCACTGGACGCTGGCTCGTCGTTGATCCTATTTCCGGAAGGCACCCGTAACACGGGTGATGAGAAATTGCTGCCGTTTAAAAGCGGGATCTATCATCTGGCGAAAGCACGACCCGATATAGATTTGGTGCCGGTATGGATAGAAAATTTAAATCGGGTAATGCCCAAGGGTGAGATCGTGCCCATACCACTGATCTGCCGGGTGCTCTTTGGCGCACCGATACGTTTAGAAGCATCTGAAACCAAAGACGACTTTATTCATCGGGCAAGGAGCGCACTGTTGGCGTTATCACCTGCTGAAGAAACCTCCGTTGAGGACACGACCACGTCATGACGTCTACTCAAGTTGACTTTATTTGGCTGTTCGGTGGTATCGCCTGCGTGCTGATTGTCGCAACGGGGATCGGTCGGTTGCTCGCTGCAAGGGTGCCAGCGGGTGAAACCAGTTCGGTGATTGAAAATCTGAATGCACGGATCTCGGCTTGGTGGGCCATGGTGGTGTTGATGGGTCTAGCGTTTGTCTTTGGCAAAGCGGGTGTCATAGTGTTGTTTGGCATTTGTTCATTTGCAGCCTTGCGCGAATTTGTCACTTTGACGAATACGAAACGGGCTGATCACTGGGCCTTAGCTACCGCGTTTTTTATTATCGTGCCTGTACAGTATTATTTTGTGTGGGTCGGGTGGTACGGCATGTACTCCATATTTATTCCCGTCTACGCGTTTTTGTTTTTACCTATCATTGCCGCCTTTCGTGGCGATACCAACCAATTCCTGGTTCGAGTCGCGGAGACTCAGTGGGCGTTAATGATTTGCGTGTTTTGCGCCTCCCACGTGCCCGCGTTGCTATCGCTGAACATTCCCGGTTTCGAAGGCCGCAATGTATTGCTGATCGCGTTCTTGATTGTCGTGGTGCAGTCCAGTGATGTCTTGCAATACGTATTTGGAAAATTATGGGGTAGAACCAAAATTGCTCCCAAGCTATCGCCTTCGAAAACATGGGAAGGCGCCATCGGCGGCATTGGTAGTGCCGCCTGTCTAGGCGCGATGTTGTGGTGGATTACACCCTTTACTCCCTGGCAAGCCGGTTATCTTGCATTGATTATCGGTTTGATGGGGTTTATGGGTGGATTGGTGTTATCCGCGATCAAACGAGATCGAGGTGTTAAAGACTGGGGGCACTTAATCGCTGGACACGGAGGTTTTATCGATCGATTAGATTCTGTGGTGTTCTCTGCCCCAGTGTTTTTTCATTTAGTGCGCTATGGCTGGGATATCTCATGAGATGGGTGTGGCAGTGTTGCTACCAAATCAGATGGACTAAGGCACATGTCAATAATGTTTTCATGCACCTATGGGTTTCATTGAAGTCACTACGGCTTCTTTGTCGGGTGAACGAAATCGCAAACAAACGGCACTTTCGAACGCTCGGGAGTCGTGTATGAACGAGGGTAACATGGAGAACCGACGCCCACTTGCCAGTCGAGGTACCCGCTGGGCGCAACGAGTGACACAGCTACTCTGCCAAACTAACATCACACCGAATCAAGTATCAGTGTTGAGTGTTGTGTTTGCCGGCATTGCGGGTGTGTTGTTTTATGTTTCTGGTGGTGCAGCCGGATCGGTTCGAATCGTGTGTTTACTCAGTGCTGGTGTGTTTGTGCAGCTTCGCCTGCTGTGCAATTTATTCGATGGTCTGCTGGCTGTGGAGGCTGGCCGATCGTCACCCGATGGCGGGGTATATAACGAGCTTCCCGATCGCTTTGCCGATATCGCGATATTCGTCGGAATTGGCTACGGCCTGGGTGAACCACAATTAGGATGGGCTGCGGGTGCCATGGCTGTCTTCACCGCTTATGTCAGAGAGTTGGGACACGGGTTAGGAGCTGGGGTTGACTTTGGTGGTCCACAGGCAAAGCCTCACCGTATGGCGGTGGTGACTCTAGGTGCGGTGCTGGCGATTTTGGAAACGCTATTCCTTGATACGCGTGTGGTCATGCTGCTGTGTTTATGGGTTGTGGCTGTTGGCAGTGCGATTACCGTGCTCTTGCGAACACAACGCTTAATCAAAAAACTGAAAGCGGCCAACTAGGAAAGCCTTGTGCAGACCGTGTGAGTTAAAGAACATGCTCAACCGTGAAGCGGTGCTCGGTGGGGCAAGCACGTCGAGGCTGTCTGGCTTTACCATAGAGGTAGATCCACAGGACGGATATTTTACAGAGCCGGTTTAGGGACGTGCCAATCAGCCAGGGTTTTTGGTTGTTCGACTAACTCAATACAGTCAACCGGACAAGGCGGCAAGCACAATTCGCAGCCGGTGCAATCATGGGTTATCACAGTGTGCATGTATTTTCGCGCACCCACAATCGCATCGACCGGGCAAGCAGGGATGCATAACGCACAGCCGATGCACACGGCCTCATCAATGATCGCCACTTGCGCTGCTTTAGTGGGAGCCACTGTGCTTGCCAGGGCCACCAGGGGCCGATCGAGCAGCGTGGCCAGTTCCTTGATCGTGGCTTCACCCCCGGGTGGGCAAAGATTAATGTCCGCGTTTTGCTCTGCAATGGCTTGTGCGTAGGGTCGACAGCCAGGGTAACCACACTGTGCGCACTGCGTTTGGGGTAAGCATTGATTAATGGTGTCGATCAGTTCTTCTTCGCGATTTCCTTTTGAACGCGATAGGACTTCGAGTATCCATCCGAGTGCTCCGATCAGTAGCAAAAGTGCCGTAGCTGTGATCAGGAGTGTGGCCATTAACGGCTCGCGGTAGTACGGACACAGACTGTGAGCGCTGTAGAGCGTTCCGTCAGTAAACCCGCAAGCACACTAAGCAATGCCGGAGAACCCCATGAAGGCCAGTGACATCAAGCCTGCGGTGATCAGGGCAATAGGGTTGCCCTTAAAAGGCTTGGGAACATCACTGGCCTCTATGCGTAAACGGAGCAGCGTGAACAACACCATTACGAGCGTAAACCCTGCAGCGGCACCAAAGCCGAAGACGATGGCTTCGAGAAAGCTTTGCTGTCGATTCACACTGAGCAAAGCCACGCCAAGCACGGCACAGTTGCTAGTGATCAATGGTAGGTACAAACCCAGTAACTGATGTAGTAGAGGGCTTTGTTTACGAATCAACAGCTCGGTAAATTGCACAATGATGGCAATGATAAAAATAAAACTGATGATGCGTAGAAATTCCACATCAAATGGCACCAAAATATAGTGATGAACGATATGGCTGACACCCGATGCCAGTGTAAGCACAAACGTTGTGGCAATACCCATACCCAACGTGCTTTCAATTTTTCGGGTAACACCCATAAATGGGCACAAGCCGAGAAAATGCACTAACACAAAATTGTTGACAAGGATCGTTGCCATCAATAGCAGTGCAAGTTCATTGGCCACTGACTTATTTCACTCGCATGCCAGGTTCAGCACCTTCGTCTGGATTCAGAATGAATAACTCTGACCCACCGGGTCCTGCAGCCAACACCATACCGCTGGAGACACCAAAACGCATTTTTCTGGGAGCCAGATTTGCAACCATCACCGTTTGTTTACCAATCAAATCAGCGGGTTCGTAGGCGGCCTTTATGCCTGCAAACACGGTGCGTTGTTCCAAGCCGATATCCAAAAGCAGTTCGAGCAGCTTATCGGCACCTTCCACCGGTTTCGCATCTACAATCTTGGCTATACGAAAATCAATCTTGTTAAAGTCATCGATCGAGATCGTGTCTTTAATGGCCTCAATGTTTGCATTAACCGGAGCGGCTGCTGTGTTGCTAGATTCTGCGGCCATCTTGGTGGCTTCAATCATGGCGGTCACCGATTTTTCTTCCACCCGAGTCATCATAGCTTTATAAGGGTTTATCTGATGATTCACTAGCGGGGTTGCCAGGGCATCTAACGTGAGAGTCGTGTTTAGAAATTCCTCAGTTTTAGACGCTAACTCTGGGAGTACGGGAGATAGGTAGGTGATGATGACTCGAAAGTAGTTTAACCCCACAGTGCAGATGTCCTGAACTTCATTGGCACTGTCGGTGTTTTTAATTTTCACCCAAGGTTCGGCATCGTTAATATACGTGTTCGCAGTTTCAGCCAGCACCATCACTTCTCGCATGGCTTTGCCGAATTCACGCTGCTCGTAAAAATCCAAAATCGTTTGAGTGTGCTGAACAAAAGCGGCGTAACTATCCGTTTCGTTCTTGGGGTAGCTGCTGCTGAGTTGCCCATCGAATTTCTTGGTGATAAAGCCTGCGCAGCGGCTGGCAATATTAACTACCTTGCCAATCACATCGGCATTGACCCGAGTGACAAAATCTTCCAGGTTAAGGTTAAGGTCATTAACACCGTTGCCGAGTTTCGCTGCATAGTAGTAGCGAAGGTACTCAGGCTGCAGAGTCTGCAGATAGGTCTCCACTGTGACTGCGGTGCCTCTCGACTTCGACATTTTCAAACCATCGACGGTTAAGAAACCATGGCAAAAGACGGCGGTCGGTTTGCGAAAGCCCGCACCTTGTAACATAGCTGGCCAGAACAGACAGTGAAAGTTGGCAATGTCCTTACCGATGAAATGATAAAGCTCTGCGGTGGAGTCGGACCCCCAGTAGTCCAGGTAGTTTTCACCGGTGCGTTTGCACAGATTGACGTGACTCGCGATATACGCAATCGGTGCATCCAACCAAACATAAAAATACTTGCCCGGCGCATCTGGAATTTCAAAACCGAAATAGGGGTGATTTCTCGATATATCCCAATCGTGTAAACCATCATCGAGCCATTCTTTGAGCTTGTTCGCAATTTCGGTTTGGACCGCATCACTGGCCGTCCACTCTTTGAGCATGTCGGTGAACTCAGCTAAGGACAAAAAATACTGTTCCGAGTCCTTGAGCTCCGGCGTGGTATTGGACATTTGAGAGATTGGATTTTTGAGCTCGGTAGCATCATAAGTGGCGCTACAGTTCTCGCAGTTGTCACCATATTGGTCTGCTGCGCCGCAGTTTGGACACTCCCCTTTAACGTAACGATCGGGCAGGAACATCTGCTTCTCAGCATCGAATAGCTGCTTGATCGTGCGCTTTACGATATGTCCTGCCTCTTTTAAGCGGGTGTAAATCAGTTCCGCCATTTCCCGGTTTTCGTCAGAATGGGTCGTGTAGAAATTGTCCGGTGAGAGCAGAAAAGCCTCGATATCGCGCTCATGCTCCTGCTGCACGCGTTGAATCAGCTCAAGGGGTGTGATGCCTTCCTGTTCAGCCTTGAGCATGATCGGCGTGCCATGGGCATCATCTGCCCAAACCCACTGGCAGCGATTGCCGGCCAGGCGTTGGTAGCGAACCCATATATCCGTTTGGATATACTCGATCAGGTGACCAATATGCAGCGGACCGTTGGCATACGGTAGGGCGCTGGTAACGAGAATATTGCGGCTCATAGCTATGGTGTTCGCGTCGTCGAAATACCCTTTCGGGGCATGCTCTTATGCGGCGGGTTGATGCCCATCCGTGTATAGTATTTAGTCCGGTACATCGAAAAATCGGCGGCGCGCGATAAAAACCTCTGTTTTTGAGATTTCGCGAACCGTTTCTTTCGAACTCTATCTTCTAGTCTAACAGCCTGCCCTTGAGGGAGTCATTTTAGAACCATGTCCGAATTGTCCCGTGAATCGGTTGAGCAAGCGCTGAAGCAATATTCTGACCCTTATCTCGATACGAATCTAATGGCTGCCAAAGCCATTAGTGACATCAGCATCAATGATGGCGCTGTCAGCGTCGATGTGGCTTTGCCCTATCCGTGTCGAGGAGTCGCCGACCAATTGGTCGCAGACTTATCATCGTTAATCCAAGATGCGACCAACGCAAGCTCCGTGACAGTGAAGGTGAGCAGCAACATTATTGCCCACTCTGTTCAGCACGGTGTGAAACGGCTGGAGAACATCAAGAACATCATCGCGGTGGCTTCAGGCAAAGGCGGTGTGGGTAAGTCGACCACTTCGGTCAATCTGGCGCTGGCACTGGCTGGTGAAGGTGCCACGGTGGGGCTGCTCGATGCCGATATTTACGGACCCAGTCAGCCTCGCATGATGGGGTTGTCGGGTCAGCCAGAGTCAGCCGATGGTAAAACTATTGAACCGATGGAAAATTATGGCGTACAGACCATGTCCATCGGCTTTCTAATCGATGAAGAAACACCCATGATTTGGCGTGGTCCGATGGTGACTCAGGCGTTAGAGCAGCTGCTTAACGATACCCAGTGGAAAGATTTGGATTACCTAGTCATAGATCTGCCCCCGGGGACAGGGGATACGCAATTAACCCTGGCGCAAAAGGTACCTGTCAGTGGTGCGATTATCGTTACCACACCTCAGGACATTGCGTTGCTGGATGCGCGTAAGGGTTTAAAGATGTTCGAAAAGGTCGATGTGCCCATTCTGGGCATCGTTGAAAATATGTCGACGCATGTTTGCAGTCAGTGTGGTCACGAGGAGCCTATCTTTGGCGAAGGCGGTGGTGCCTCCATGGCCGAAGAGGCCGGTGTGAACTTACTGGGTGCGTTACCTTTGGAATTGTCGATACGGCAACAAGCAGACAGTGGTAAACCTACAGTAGTGGCGGAGCCCGACGGTAAAACGGCTGAGATCTATCGACAAATTGCGCGCAAAGCAGCGGCGAAGTTAGCGCGACAAGCCAAAGATTACAGTGCCAGTTTTCCAAACATCGTTATTCAGAATACATAACACGAGAGCAGAACCCGATGTGTGCTGCTGCGACCCTCCGACCTATAACATTTATTGACTGACAGTGAATGAGTATCAAATCTGATAAGTGGATTCGCCGCATGGCTGAATCCGAAGGCATGATCGAACCGTTTGAATCAGGCCAGGTGCGTGTCGATGCGGATAACCAGCGCATTGTCTCTTTTGGCACATCCAGTTACGGCTATGATGTTCGCTGTGCGGATGAGTTTAAAATTTTCACCAATATCAATCATGCGGTGGTAGACCCCAAAGCCTTCGATCCAGACAGTTTTGTCGATTTAAAAGCCGATACCTGCATCATTCCGCCAAATTCGTTTGCCTTAGCCCGAACTGTTGAATACTTTCGAATTCCTCGCAGTGTGTTGACCGTGTGCCTGGGTAAGAGTACTTACGCTCGGTGCGGCATTATCGTCAATGTAACGCCGCTCGAGCCCGAATGGGAAGGACACGTAACGCTCGAGTTCTCAAATACTACGCCACTGCCGGCAAAAATCTATGCCAATGAGGGGGTGGCCCAAATGTTGTTTTTCGAAAGCGACGAGGTTTGTGAGACTTCCTACGCCGATCGCGGTGGAAAGTACCAGGGACAGCGAGGAGTGACGTTGCCCAAAACCTGATCTGCTGTGCTTTGTGAAAAGTAGCTCTTTCGCTATTCGCACCGAATTGGTAGATTGGCTATTCTAAGAAGCAATAGTAATTATAGAGGAGGGGGTTCGATGATCGACAGTGACGGCTACCGGCCAAATGTCGGCATCATCCTCTGTAATGACGACGGCAAGCTATTTTGGGCCAAACGAATCGGGCAGGATGCCTGGCAATTTCCTCAAGGGGGCATCGCAACATCTGAATCTCCCCAAGAGGCCATGTACCGCGAGTTACATGAAGAAACCGGGCTTCGCTCTGGTGATGTAGAAGTTCTGGGTTGCACTGACAGCTGGCTGAAATACAAACTGCCTCGACGCTATGTCAGGCGCAATCAAACCCCTGTGTGCATTGGGCAGAAACAAATCTGGTACCTGCTACGAATGGCCGCTGCTGAATCGAAAGTAGATTTAAACGCCTGTGAGACCCCTGAGTTTGATCGTTGGTGCTGGATTGATTACTGGGAGCCATCGCGTAAAGTGATTTTTTTCAAACGTGGTGTCTACAAGCGAGCGTTGTCGGAGTTGGAGCCTTTACTGGCAAAGGCTTGAGGATTCAAGCCCCAAAGGGCTTGACCACCACCAAAAGAACAATCCCTACCAAATACAAAACCGGGACTTCATTGAACACCCGAAACCATTTATGACTTTTGGTGTTTCTGTCGTGTTTGAAGTCACTGACGATCTTGATGCACCAAACATGATGAATGATCACCAGCAATACCAACAATAGTTTTAGCTGCATCCAGGTACTGCTAACAAACGCTGGTAGATAAGCCACTAACACCCAAAACCCAAACAGTAAGGCCAAGGCACCAGTGAGATGCGCCATGATTAACAGCTTGCGTTCCATCACTTTAAACGTATCCATCTGTTCTTGATTTGTTGGGTTGCTCATCGCGTGATAAACAAATACCCGTGGCAAATAAAACAGAGCTGCAAACCAACTCACAACGAATATGATATGAAGTGATTTAACCCACAGCACCGCCGTTCTCCTTTAGATCAGTAACTCGTCAATGGCAGCGCGCAGCTTGGTGATATTCACTCGGCCTACATGACGACTCACCACGGTGCCATCAGGTGCAATTAAAAAGGTAGTGGGTGTGGCCCGCACTGGTTCAAACGCTTTGATGACTTCACCATCAATATCAATCGCAATGGGGTAGGGCAGGGCCTTGTCTTGGCTAAGTTTAAGCACCTGATCGGGTCTGTCTGAGGGTAAGGCAACACCAATCAATTCAAAACCCTTGGGCTGGTAATCGTTGTAGAGCGCTACCAGCTCAGGCATTTCCGCAATACATATCGTGCAGCTGGTGGACCAAAAATTCACTAACACCGGTGTCCCCATGGCTCTCAAAGACAAAACCTCACCCTGTAATGTGCGGAACTGCACATCGGGCGCTGGCTTGCCGATACCGGAGTCAGAACGGTCACAGGAGGTGACGAATATTGTGAACAGAATCACAAAATATGAGAAACGAACGGTGTGCAGGCTCAAGGTAGATGGCTCGAAAGAGGATGCGCTCATGATACTGACTTGCGCCATAACGTGCACTCATCGCGAATTAACTGTGGCTCGGTAATCAATTTCTACAGATCCATGGCGATTGGCCGACATTTTTCTCATACACGTGAGAAGCGGACCACGAAGTGTACCGGTAGGTACGCGAACTGGTCGCCTTATTGGGCGTTGTCCACAAGGTCAGTTGTCCCTATCCGTGCCTGAAAATTTAGGAGAAGTATCGATGAAAAAGCCGCTTTTCGGATGGGCGTTCGCTGTGTTTGCCTTACTGGCAGCAGGTAATGCTCAGGCCGATTTGTCCACGTTCTACTACGGTGTGGGCGTCACAGACGGCTCAGTTCGCGTGCCGGGTAATGGCAGTAAAAGCCTTGGTACGGTGACGGGAACGTTCGGCATCCAATTGCGGGAAGGGTTGGGCATCGAACTGGAGTTTGGTACCGCTTCTGACGACATGAATAGCATTTTGAGCGCGCCACTTGCCCAGTATCAGGCGGCCTTGTTGCGCATGGGGTTTCGCTGGAACGAGCGTGAAGTCTATGCCTTGTTGGGCCATGCATTGATTGATATCGATGACAACCTGAACCCAACCGATGCGGGTAACGCTATGGGTTTTGGCCTCAATCTCTTCGGTAGCCGCACAACCGCGGTGAACCTTCATTTTCTCAGCCTGGATGACGGTAACTTCAATACCGCGAGTCTGGGCTTTCAGTATTACTTTGGTGGGTATCGATAATGCAGCGCCAGGAAATGAACATGATAAAGCGATTGTTTGGAGCACTGCTCATCGGCTCTGCCGTGATGCTCGGTGCTTGTGCACAGCCAGATCCGTTGGATGAAAGCGAGGGTGCCGCACAATATAACGCCAATGGTGAATTGATCTCAGGTAACCCGGAACTCGGTGGCGCGAGCGCTGCTCCCGAACCACCGTTGAGAATTCGTGTGCTGGCGGATAAAAACAGCATTACTACCGGTGGTTCAGATTCAGCCACTATCACCGCATTGGTTACCGATGAAGATAACGTCGCGGTTGCCGGTCAGTCTGTGAGCTTTCGGTCCAGTGGTGGCATCTTGCAGGGCCTGGCTACCGAAACTGACGCTAATGGTGAGGCCCAGGCGTCATTGGTGTTGGCCCAGGATTTTGAACAACAAGAGATTACCGTTACGGTCAGCGCCGGTGACGATGTGGGCACAGTGATTTTGTCGGCTTCGGGCACAAGATTTACCGTCTCTGGTCCTGAATCTTTGGTGCGAGGTGACACCGCCGAATTAACGGTGACTTTAGTTGCCGGTAACGACGAACCGATCGCCAATCGTGAAGTGCTCATCAGCTCTTCCTACGGGCACAGTCTGTCTGACAATGCAGTGAGTACCGATTCTGAGGGTCGCGTGGTGATAGCAGTGGAAAACGTACAACACGACGATGAAATTACGTTCTCAGCGTTGGGTGGTTCGGTGACTTCGATGTATGAATTTGACGTCGCAGAAGATCTGCTAACGTTTGCTGAGTCTGTCCAGAATGCCGAATACGAAGTGGGCACTAACAATGCGGTGACAGTGACTTGGATGAGTAATACAGGCCCCGTGGTGGATGAGCAATTACGATTTTCTATCACCTCCGGTCAATTGGCATCTTCGGCGGTTGTTCGAACCAACGAACAAGGCAATGCAACGGTATTGGTCACGTCGTTAAATGCGGGTCCAGCCACAGTCGCTGTTGAGGCGGTTGCCGGGGGTAATCCGGCGACTCAAGTGGGCGTTGAATTTATCGCCACAATCCCGAGCGAATTAGCGGTGGATTCATCGTCATCTCGTGTGGCCACTGGTGATACAAGCACGATCGCTGCTGTGGTAACTGACAGCTCAGGTAATCCTGTTAAAAATCAAAAGGTCATGTTCTCCAGTACCAACTTAAAAGGTGGGCAGATTAGCCCAGCGTCAGCGACCACCGACAACACAGGTACTGCTAGTGTGATTTTCACCGCCGGTGATCAAGCTACCGTGCAGGATGAAATTGAAATACATGCGCGTTTGGTTGAAAACAATGGCATTCAGAATTCGACGTTTCTAACGGTCGCTGAGCGAGTGCTTAATGTCACCATTGGTACGTCCAACTTGATCGAAGAGCGTTCGCTGGCCACTCAATATGTTATGCCGTTTGTGGTTCAAGTAGCTGATGGAAGTGCTACCCCATTGGAAAACGCCACAGTCGAATTGTCCGTGGAGCCGGTGCACTACTACAAAGGTACTATGCGCTTGGTGAATCGCGACGGGCTGCCGTACAGCGCGTTGATTGAGAACTGGACTGCAACGAGTTGGTCGCGTCACGCAGCGTTGTGTGACAGCGAAGATGACAATGGCAACCGGCTGTTGGATCCTGGTGAAGATTTTAATGGCAACAGTGAGTTGGATCCACAAGATCCAGTGTTGCTCGGTCCGGTGTTGGATGAAGACATAGCTACGTTAGTGGGAGGTTCGTTACAAACTGACGCACGTGGTTCAGGATTTTTCGAAATGGTCTATCCAGCCAGTACCGCTCGCTGGGCAGAAGTCAAAATTACGGCTCGGGCACAAGCACTAGGTGCTGAGGCAGAGGCCACTTTTGTGACGTCGTTACCATTATTGGCGACCCGAGCCAACAACGTCTCGGCCAGTCCTCCGAATGCGCGTAGTCCTTATGGCATCAGCTTTGATTGTAGTGACCCCGATTAACGAAAAAATGCCCAGCTGGGCGGTTGGCTCAACTTTTCTGTGAACCAGCCGCCATCAATAGCATGAGCGTGTTATGCCCAGCACGAGTGGGCAACTCAAAACGAGAATAAAGGCGATTATTGTGTTTAAGACAGATTCATCTCCCACAGCCAGCAGCTCTGATGAAAACGGCGCACTACTTGCGGCAGCCGCTGGGGCGGTATCGCCGGTCAATGAGCTTAATGCGATAAACCGGGCAGCTCTGTGTAAGTCAGCCTCGTTGGTGCACGTTCAGCGCAACGATCAATTAAAGCCCGAAGGTGCTAACCGGTGGTTGATGTATCTCGTCGAGGGATCGTTGACGCTGTATTTGGGTAAAGAGGAAGTGGGCACTATCTCAGCGCGTACCAAAGATGCGCTGCAGCCATTGTTTCTCGACAAGACCGTCTACAACATGGCCCGTACATCCTCGGTTGCTAAGGTTGTCAAGTTCGGTCGTGAGCAGATCAATATTCTACTCAGCGAACAACAAAAGAATGCCATCCACGTGATTGATATCGATGTGTCCGATTTGGATAACTTGATCTTTGACGATGTGATCAAGGATATGGCTGAGCAAAAGATCAGTTTGGCCAGTTTTGGTGAAGTATCTGCTGGCGTCCTGAAGGCACATGCAGGCATTGCCGGTATTCCAGAGCTCGCCGATTTAATTCAATCGGATCCTGGTTTATCAGCGTTTATAGTGCATCAGGCGAATCGGGCTGACGCAAGTGGTGACTCCATACACTCCATCCGTGGTGCGATTTCACGACTAGGGGTTGAAACCACACAGCGCGCCATTGAAGAGCTGCTGGTGAAAAACACGATGATTCCAGCGAACCGAGCCATCGAAGGTCGGTTTCGTCGATTCGTTCAGCGTACCTCCTTGTCAGCTGCGATTGTTCAGGTGTTGGCGAAATCATTACCTGATCTGAAAGGTGAGCAAGCGGCACTGGTGGCTTTGACTGCGGACATTGGCGAGTTGATGGTGATCACCTATGCCAACAACCATCCTGATATGTTTGCCGATGAACACGATCTAGCGATGTCCATTGAAAAACTTCGCCCCATTTTAGGTGGGTGGTTATTGAGTCAGTGGGACTTTCCAGATGAGTACGTCGATGCCAGTCATGTCACCCGTGATTGGTACCGTAACAACGCTGGTGAGCTCAACTACACCGACCTGGTCACAGCCGCTCTGTTGATAATCCAATCAGAGGTGCCGGATTCGGAGCCCAGCTCAATACCTAACTCAGACAATCTGTTGTTGGCGCGTCGCATGCAACAAGCGGGTATCGATTTGAGTCAGCCGGCGGAAATACTTCGCGCCGCCACTGGCAAAATCATGAATGTACAGCAGCTGTTGAAAGCGGGCTAACAGTCAATAGTTCCAATCTACGACATAATTGCCGGGACCATGTCGGCTAACCGGCTGGATTGTCCATGCGTTTTAGTGCTTTGGGGATAGAGAACGAGACTGTTTCCTTAATGCCGTCAAATTCCTCGGCGGCAATTCCGCAAGCCTCTTTCAATCGCTGAACCACTTCCTGGACCAGTACTTCAGGTGCCGAGGCTCCTGCGGTTACGCCAATGCATTGTTTGTTGGTGAGCCAGGCATCTTCTATTTCGGATGCGCGAGTGATTAATCTAGAGTCCACGCCGGCGCGCTCGCCTAGTTCTCTAAGTCGATTTGAGTTCGAACTGTTCGCAGCACCCACCACCAAGAGTAGATCTACCTGCTGACACAGTTTCTTTACAGCGTCCTGGCGGTTCTGAGTGGCGTAACAAATGTCGTCTCTTTTGGGCGCGACAATCGCTGGGTAGCGGGTTCGCAAGCCATCGATTATTTCTTCAGTGTCGTCCACCGAAAGAGTCGTTTGCGACACAAACGCTAACTCTTCGGGGTTGTCTATGTGCAGCTTGGCAACATCTTCGGGGGTTTCTACTAAGATGATTCTGCCACCAGCGCTGGTGTCGTAGCGACCCATGGTGCCTTCCACCTCCGGATGACCGGAGTGACCAATGAGTATGACTTCTTTGCCCTGGCGCGCGTATTTAACCACTTCCATATGGACCTTTGTGACCAGTGGACAGGTGGCATCAAACACCTGTAAGCCACGTTCATTGGCGGTGTCTTCGACTTGTTTGGAGACACCGTGTGCACTGAATATAACGGTGGAGTCGTCCGGGACTTCATCCAACTCATCGACAAACACCGCACCTTGATCACGCAGTTGATCGACCACGTATTTGTTGTGCACGACTTCATGGCGAACATAAATCGGGGCACCATAGAGTTCAATCGCACGTTCGACGATGTCTATCGCCCGATCAACACCGGCGCAGAAGCCACGAGGATTAGCGAGTAAGATTTGAGTAGTTTGCATGGGCTAGTTCGTTAACGATTGCTCTTCGCTTTTATCGAACAGTGTCAGCCACAATAATAGGGCTGTGCCACAAAAAATGGCAGAATCTGCGATGTTGAACGAGGGAAAGTATGAGCCTTTGTAGTGGACCTGAATGAAGTCGACGACGTGACCATAGATCGCCCGGTCGATCAGGTTGCCCACGGCGCCACCGAGTATTAGTGATATGGACAACGCGGTGAATCGCTCTCGCATACTCATCCTGAAGAGCCAAATCGCCAGCACCACGCTGACCACCAAGCTAATTCCGGTTAACAGCCAGCGTTGCCAGCCACCAGCATCCGCCAGGAAACTAAACGCTGCGCCTTCGTTGTAGGCCAGTGTGATGTTGAATACGGGAAGAATCTTGATTTGCTCATACAACTCAAGGCTTTTATCTACCGACAGTTTAGTAATCTGATCCAGTAGGATCACGATAAGGGCGATCGCGTATCGCAGTGGTTTACTCATACTGAATTCTCAATAGATTCCACTAGGCCCATTTACGCTGTTCACCGTCGCCAAACGCATTGCTGATACAACGGTTGCATAGAGTCGGGTGCTCTGAGTCACTGCCAACTTCTGGGCGGCGATGCCAGCAGCGATCGCACTTTTCTCCGGTAGCAGGCGTTGCCACTACAGCGATACTGGCATCAGAGACTTTGTATTCAGTCACCCCGCTGGGCTTATCGCTCAAACGCTTCAGTGTTGCATCGGACGTAATAAACACGAAATGCAATTCCTCACCAAGTGCTTGGAGTTGCTCAAAGATCGTATCGTTTGCATACACTGTAACATGGGCATCGAGTGCACCACCGATGTCTCCAGCACTTCTTAAGGATTCGAGCGTCTTACTCACGCTTTCGCGCACGCCAATCACATTGGCCCAAGCGCTTTGGTCCAGAGCTGAGTTGTCATCCATCGGAAATAAGTCATCGCTGTAGGTTTGGGTGAATACCGACTGCTTGTGATCCCCTGGCAGCTGTTGCCAAATTTCATCGGCGGTGAAACTCAGCACCGGGGCAATCCAGCGCACCATCGCTTCGGCAATCAAATACATGGCCGTCTGCGCGGAGCGTCTACCGATGCTATCGGCCTGCATGGTGTATTGCCGGTCCTTGATGATGTCCAGGTAAAAACTACTCATATCCACCGAGCAAAAGTTGTGAACCTTTTGGTACACGGTATGGAATTGATAGGCTTCGTAAGCTTCCTGGATGTCTTTTTGGGTATCCATAGCGCACTGAATAGCCCATCGATCTAAAGACAATAGATCGCTTTGCGCTACCTGATGAGTTTTGGGATCAAAGTCATTTAAGGCACTCAGAAGATAACGTGCTGTGTTGCGAATGCGACGATAGGAATCGGCCATTCGATCCAAAATTTCTTTGGAGACTGACATCTCACCACGATAATCGGCAGAGCATACCCACAGCCGAACAATATCAGCGCCAAGTGTTTTCAGTAGCTCCTGAGGCGATATGACGTTGCCCAGCGATTTGGACATCTTGCGCCCTTGCTGATCAACGGTGAAACCGTGCGTGAGCACCTGTTTGTACGGGGCGTGTTTGTTAATCGCTACGCTTGTTAATATGGAGGAATGGAACCAACCTCGATGTTGGTCAGAACCTTCCAAATACATATCAGCGGGGTAGGTAAACTTTTCCGGATCTTGCTGCAATACATGAAAAAAGGAGGTACCCGAATCAAACCATACATCGAGAACGTCTTTTACTTTGTCGTAGTTCGCTGCATCATCACCAAGGAGTTCAGCTGCGTCTAAATCGAACCAGGCTTGAATGCCGCCTTGTTCTATGTGCGTTGCAGCCCGTTCTAATATCTCTTGGGTTTGCGGGTGTAGTTCACCGGTTTCTTTGTGGAGAAACAGCGGGATCGGGATGCCCCAATAACGTTGCCTGGAGATGCACCAGTCCGGTCGGTTGGCAATCATTCCTTCAATGCGTTGTTGACCCCAATCAGGCACCCAGCGAACTTTTTCAATTTCAGCCAGGGTGTCTTTGCGCAGATCCTGCTGATCCATACTGACGAACCATTGGGGGGTGGCGCGAAAAATTATAGGTGTTTTGGTGCGCCAGCAAAATGGGTAGCTGTGTTGCAGTTTGTTGTGATGAACCAAGGCATTTGCCTCCTGCAAGGCTTCAATCATGCCTTTGTCGATTTTGGTGACATGCTGGCCGCCAAAACGCTCAACGGTTTTACGAAACACTCCGTTGTCATCCACACTGTCAAGTAAGTCTAAGTTGTACCGCTTACCCGTATAGAAATCATCGACACCATGATCAGGGGCAGTGTGTACACAACCGGTACCAGTCTCCAGCGTGACATAGTCGCCCAGTACCATTAACGAGTCTCTGTCATAGAGTGGGTGTCGCAGCACAATGTTCTCTAGTGATGCGCCCTCGGTGGTCGCTTCAATATGAAACGCGTCGATCCCCCAACGGGTCATAATCGATTCCACCATGTCGTGGGCAAGCACCAGGCATTCGCCTTTTTTAACTGACGTATGTTCGGTGACTGTGTCGGCCTCTATCTGCACCAGTGCGTAGGTCAGCTCTGGATGGACCGCGACAGCTAAATTTCCAGGGATCGTCCAGGGAGTGGTGGTCCAAATCACCACGCTTAAATCAGCTTCTGAGTCGCTGGCTTGGAATGCGGACAACAGTGCCGACTTGTCCTTGGGTGCGAAACGCACGTCAATTGTGGTGGAGGTTTTGTCTTCGTATTCAATCTCAGCTTCGGCCATGGCCGAGTGCGCACCCCAACTCCAATGCACGGGTTTAACACCTTTGTACACATGGCCATTGGCAATGATTTTGCCCAGAGCCCGAACGGTGTTGGCCTCGTTGGCAAAGTTCATCGTTAAGTAGGGGTTATCCCATTCACCAAAAATACCCAGGCGTCGAAATTCTTTCTTCTGGACATCGATTTGAGCCGTTGCATACTCGCGACACTTCTGCCGAAACTCACCTTCAGAGATCTTGTCACCGGGTTTGCCTACCTTTTTCTCCACCTTGTTTTCAATCGGTAATCCATGGCAATCCCAACCCGGCACATAGGGCGCATCAAAGCCCGCCAGCTGTTTACTCTTGACGATCATGTCCTTGATCACTTTGTTCACTACATGACCGATGTGAATCTCGCCATTAGCGTACGGCGGTCCGTCGTGCAGAATGAAGGTCGGGCGACCTTTACTGGCGCGACGAATCTCTTCGTAGAGGCCGTTTTTTTCCCAAGTTTCGAGCATCTTTGGCTCGCGTTTGGCCAAGTTGCCTCGCATCGGAAAATCGGTGCTGGGTAGGTTTAGAGTGTGTTTGTAATCGCTCACGGCGCTATTGGAATTCGAAGTTGGAAAGGGGCCCGCTCACCAAAAGCAGGCAATTTAAATGCCCTTGGCGCATAGGTTGTTGGAGCGCCGTACGTACTAGTGTATGCGATTATTCGGGTTCCGTACCATTGCCGGGTTTTCTAGGCATTCGGCGGCGTCTTCAGCATCTTGCGCTATTTGCGCTTTGAGCTCATCCAACGATTCAAATTTTTGTTCACCGCGTATATGCGCCAGGAAGTCCACATGCAGGTGTTTGGCGTACAGATCCATATTCTGATCCAACAGATATACCTCTAGTAACAGTGCTCGGCCACCGATGGTCGGTCTTTCACCCAAATTTGCCACAGCTTTGAACCTCTGTTCGGACTCTTGTACTTCTGCCATGACTGCGAACACCCCACGTAAGGGTGGTATCAACCCTTTCAGTGCAACATTCGCTGTGGGAAATCCCAGTTGTCTGCCCACTTTTTCGCCGTGAATCACACGCCCTGATATTCGATAAGGTCGTCCGAGCAGCTCAGCGGCAGCGCTCAAGTCGCTCTTTTGTAAGCATTCTCGTACGCGACTGCTGGAGATTCTGTGTTCGAGCAAAGTCACCGTTTGTTGTTCAACCACCGTATACCCAGATCGGGCTCCGGCCGATCGCAACATGGCCAGATCGCCTTGGCGTTTGTGACCAAAACGAAAATCATCACCAACGATAAGGTGTTTCACCTGCAGGGCATCGACAAGCACCCGTTGAATAAAGTCGGTAGCCGATTCGGCGGCCAGACTGGCGTCAAAGGGTAATAACAAAAAGTAGTCGACGCCCAGGCTCTGCAGCGACTGTATGCGATTGCGCAGTCCTTGCAAGCGATAGGGAGGCTCGCCGGAGGTGGTGACACTGTTCAGGTCGAGGAAATATTCATGGGGCAGCGGTTCAAAACTGATGACGACAGAAGGAAGCTCTCTGGTGCGCGCCTCCGAGCACAATTGTGTGATCATCGCCTGATGACCCAGATGGACGCCATCGAAATTGCCAATGGTGGCAACACAACCTGTCAAAGCTTGGCCGGATCGTAGTCCTCTAAGAAGACGCATGCTCATGTAGATCTTCTGTGTGTAGTGGCTAAGGGCTGGTTAGTGCGCGCGGCCTAACACCCAGGCAAAACAGTGTAGCCGCATAAACGATCGAACCGGCAATGATCGCGCTGATTAATCGAATCGCTCGGGTGCCTGCATCCAACGCATGCCAATCTAGCTGAGTTAATAGATACAGGGCAATGCCCATCGTCACCGTGGCTATCAACACCTTTTTGCCAAAGTTCAGAACGTCAGGGCTCAAGCGATAAAAATCAAGTCGCTGCAACTTTTGATACAGCATACCCGTCTGCTGCCAGGCCGACAGTGTTGTGGCCAACGCTAATCCAGTGTGGGGTGCGATGAAGTCGAACCAGACCATCGGTAAAACTAGAATCAAGGTGTAGGCCATGTTAGAGAGCAACGCGATAATGCCAATTCGCACCGGTGTTTTAGTGTCTTGGCGGGCGAAAAAGGCCGGCGCTAAGATCTTTATCAGGATGAAGGCAGGCAGTCCAAACGCATAAGCCATCAAACTAAAACTGGACATCTTAGAATCGCTGGCGGTGAATTTTCCATACTCAAACAGCGTTATGATCATCGGCTCGGCTAATAAAAACAACGCTGTCGCCGCTGGCACACCGAACAGCAAGGCTAATCGTATGGCCCAGTGCAACGTTTGAACGTAGCCGGTTGCCGATCGCTGGGCGTGCTCGCGTGACAAGCGCGGCAGAATAACGGTACCTAACGTTACGCCCAGTAAGCCTAATGGAAATTGCATCAATCGATCCGAATAGTACAGCCAGCTCAAACTGCCGGTAATCAGAAACGATGCGATGATGGTGTCGAGGAGTAGATTAATTTGTGCGACCGATGAACCCAACACGGCAGGCGCCATTAATTTGAGGACCCGTCGCACGCCACTGTGCTTCCAGCCCCAGCGCGGTCGCGGCAGTAAACCCAATGAGGACAAAAATGGAAATTGCAGTGCTAATTGCACCACTCCTGCGAAAAACACCCCCCAGGCTAAGGCGACGATCGGTTCGGCAAACTGGGGTGATATGAGTAATGCGGCGATAATCATCGAGACGTTCAGTAAGACGGGTGTGAACGCCGGAATGGCAAAACGACCGAATGTATTTAAGATGCTACCGGCGTAGGCTAGCAGCGATACGAATAATAAATACGGAAACGTGATCCGCAGCATGTGGGTGGCTAGATCGAACTTATCCTGATCATCAATAAAGCCTGGCGCAAACAGCATCACTAAAAAGGGTGCGAGCATGACACCCAGCGTGCTGATGATTAGCAGAACCAGGCTCAAGGTTCCCACCACATGGGCGGCAAGATCTTTTAAGGCATCCGGGCTGCGGGTCTCTTTATATTCGGTGAAGACCGGGACAAAGGCTTGTGCGAATGCACCTTCTGAGAATAAGCGGCGCAGGAAATTCGGGATTTTGAAGGCGACCAGGAATACATCTGTGGTGGCGCCTGCGCCGAACACGATGGCCAGAACTTGATCTCGCACGAACCCGAGGATCCGTGAAAGCAACGTCATGACAGCGACCACCGACCCGGAGCGCAGCAGAGAGCTGTTCTTACTCATTTTGATTGACGGCCCATCATGAGTAGATCATAATAGGCGGCTAACTTTAAAAAAGCCCCAACACGAGGTAGTTTGTGGCCAATTCTGCACAAGCGCGTAAGCGCGTCCGCCAGGCTGAGAAAGCCCGACAACTTAATGCGAGCCAGCGCTCGATGATGCGCACCCGAGTTAAGCGTGTCTTCAAGGCCATTGCTGAAGGCAGTAAGCCTGACGCTGAGGCCGCCATGAAGGAAGTGACGCCGGTTCTGGATAAAATGGCGCGTAAAGGTCTGATCCACAAGAACAAGGCCGCTCGATACAAAAGCCGATTTAGTCAGCAGATTCGCGCGCTCTAACACCCTTTTGATCGGGCTGAATCGGCTCAACGATTCAGCACCAAGTTGTCACGGTGAATCAATTCAGGTTCACCGGAATATCCCAAATAATGCATAAACTCGTGGCTTGATTTGCCAATAATCCGCGACGCATCGCTGTGGTTGTAGTTAATCAGGCCGCGGGCGATTTCAGTCCCGTGCTGATCCACACAGGAGACCAGTTCTCCACGCTGGAATTCGCCAGAGACTTTGATAACTCCGATGGCCAGCAGGCTTGAGCCCTTTCGCTGTAGTACTTCGCAGGCGCCTTTATCTAGCGTCACCACACCTTTGGAACGCAGTTGGCTCGACAGCCAGCGTTTGCGAGCATCTCGTGGTGCGTGTTCGCTGGTGAGCATGGTGCCTATCGGTTCGCCTTGATTCAGCCGCGCCAGTATTCGCGCTTCTCTACCCGAGGCAATGAGGGTGGTCGTGCCGGATTCAGCGGCGCGTTCTGCTGCGAGAATTTTAGTGGCCATGCCGCCTTTACCGAACTTGCCGCTGCGATCACCTGCCAGGGCTTTGATCGCTGGATCGCTGGCGTCTGCTCTTTCCACCAACGTGGCATCAGAATGCTCTCGCGGGTCTTTAGTAAACAGACCCGCTTGGTCGGTGAGTAGCACCAGAACGTCAGCTTCAATCAAATTGGCTACCTGGGCGGCTAAGGTGTCGTTGTCACCTAAACGAATTTCAGCCGTGGTGACCGTGTCGTTCTCATTGACGATGGGTAAAACACCGTGTTTGATCAAGGTGTTGATGGTCGCTCGGGCGTTTAGGTAGCGTTTGCGATTCGCTAAGTCTTCATGGGTGAGTAGTATCTGTGCGCTTAGCCGATCATAGCGTTTGAAACCCGCTTCATAGGCCTGAATCAATCCCATCTGACCCACGGCTGCTGCCGCCTGCAGGTCGGCGAGGGCATCGGGACGTTCATTCCAGCCCAACCGTACCAACCCTTCGGCGATAGAGCCGCTGGACACGAGCACCACCTCGATGCCTTCGTTGAGCATATTGGCAAGGTCTTCGGTCCAGGCACTAATCAACTCATGATCGAGCCCTCGGCCATCGTCCGTTAGTAGTGAACTGCCCACTTTGACGACCCAGCGCCGCGCAGATTGAACACGCTGCCGCATTAATCTGCTCCGTCCGTATCCTGTAGTGCCCCATCCGTGCGGTTGGCGGTCTGTTGCGTGTCGGTCTTAGCTTCAGCGACGGACCGTCTGCCAGCAGGTGCTTTTAGGTGGGCTGCGCCGTGACCGTCGGCTTTGGCGTTGGTGTGAACGTTAGTGCTTGCTTCGGGCTGGGCTGCGTTCTGAACACTGGCTTGGACGTCGGTACGGTTGGATTGTGCTGTGCTCTGAATGTCTTGGGCTTCAGTGTGAGCGTGGGTTTGATCGACGGTTTGCGATTCGGATTTTGTGTCGCTATTTGCAGCGGCTAGGCGCTGAGCTTTTTCAGCCTCTTCACGATCGCGCTCACGAGTGGCCTCAACATGCACCATAATGGCTTGGCAAAGTGCATCAGTGCCATGGCCGGTTGCTGCTGATATGCGAAACACCGGTCCCTGCCAATCCAGTGCCCGAATGATTGACGAACAGATGTCTTCAGCATCCTCAGCGCGCATCAAGTCCACTTTGTTCAACACTAGCCAGCGTTCCTTAGCCAGCAGTTCCTCGCTATAGGCGGCCAATTCATTAATGACGGTCCGTACGTTGCTGACAGGGTCAGAGCCGTCAATGGGTGCGATGTCCACGAGATGCAATAACAAACGATTGCGCGATAAGTGTTTTAGAAACTGCACGCCCAATCCCTGACCTTCGGCTGCGCCTTCAATCAATCCGGGAATGTCTGCCATCACAAAACTTCGATGTGCTTCGAGACTGACGACCCCGAGATTGGGATGCAAAGTGGTAAATGGATAGTCGGCGACCTTTGGGCGCGCTGCAGATACTTGGCTGATCAACGTCGATTTGCCGGCATTGGGCAGCCCGAGTAATCCGACATCGGCCAACACGCGCAGTTCTAACTGAAGATCCAACACTTCGCCGGTGGTGCCGTCGGAGGTTTGTCTGGGTGCACGGTTAATGGAGCTTTTGTAGCGAGCGTTGCCTAGACCGTGCCAACCGCCGCGCGCCACCAGCACCGTTTCACCATCGTGCTTCATATCAGCGACGACTACACCGGTGGTTCTGTCCGTCGCAATGGTTCCAACAGGAACATCAATGATGCAGTGTTCGCCCTTGGCACCTGCCATATTCTTGCCGCGGCCATTTTCCCCTCGCTGGGCCTTGTAGGTGCGTCGGTGGCGGAAGTCGGACAGTGTGTTCAAATCGTCTGTGGCGCGCAGATAGACACTGCCACCGTCGCCGCCATCACCGCCATCAGGACCGCCCTTGGGAATGTATTTCTCACGTCGGAAGCTCAGGCAGCCGTTGCCTCCGTTTCCGGCTTGAACTGTTATGCGGGCTTCGTCAACAAATTTCACGATAAATCAATCGCGTTCAGCGCGGTGGGATGGATTTGCGAGGCGTGGCCGAGTTTAGCTTATTTCGGAGTGAGAGACTGCTAGCATGACGATGAATCGGGCTCAGTCACTGGCGTTGTTTCCGCTTTGCGATGTGCACAGCATTCTGCTGGATGCCATTAAAACCGGTGATACCTCAACCTCCACCCGGCCGGATGCGCTGGTTTTTGCCTGGTTGCTTGAACTGCCCAAAGGCATTGATGCCGGTGATGCGGCACGGGCTGTTTTGGCGGTCGCACGGTCATCCGCCAGGGGCGAATTCAGACCCTACCAGCGCGTACTGATTCGTGAGCTGGAGAAATTGGTCAGTATGGTCGAGGAGGAAAAGCATCCGGTCGACCCGCGCACCTTGGCGCATGGGCGCTGGAAGCAGGAAGTTAGCAAAAAAGCGCAGAGTTCTATTCGGTCTAGTAAACGCCGTAAACAGCGATCTTTGGAGAAATTTTTATTGTTGCGGGGCTCGCGGGATGACCACCCCTCACGTCTTTCTGCGAAGGAGCAGGCTGAGAAGGATAGAAAAATTCAGAGTGACAGAATCAAAAAAGCCCGCGATCGCGGGCTCTTTAAGTCGCCTCCGGATAAACCGAAGTAGGGCAACGGCCGGCTTTACGCCGGCGTTACACTGATGAATTTGCGCTTCTGCGGGCCTTTGGTTTCAAAGGTCACAACGCCATCGGATTTTGCACACAAGGTGTGGTCCTTACCACAGCCGACATTTAGGCCCGGGTGGAATCGAGTGCCACGCTGCCGAACCAGAATGTTTCCAGCCAATACCGCTTCGCCGCCGAATTTCTTGACGCCGAGTCGTTTGGACTCCGAATCGCGACCGTTGCGGGTACTACCGCCTGCTTTTTTATGTGCCATGGTGTGTGCTCTCTAACCAGCGCTGATGCCGGTGATTTCCAATTCGGTGTAGTTCTGACGATGCCCCATTTGCTTGCGGTGGTGCTTACGGCGTCGAAACTTGATGATTTTGACTTTATCAAGGCGCCCGTGGCCAACGACCTTAGCAGTGACGGAGGCATTGCTCACGGTGGGTGCACCGACGGTGACCGATTCTCCACTTCCTACGAGCAAGATTTCATCCAGCTCAACAGTCGCGCCTTCATCAGCCTTAACGCTCTCGACTTTGAGTCGATCGCCTTCGCTGACGCGATACTGTTTGCCACCGGTTTTGATGACCGCGTACATGTTGGTACTCTCCAAAAGTAAGCCCGGTTGGGATCCGGACACTGGGAAATCGCGATTGTATCGCGAAGAGCCGGGTAGAATAGCGATTGTTGGCATTTTAGTCAATGGGATGAAGTATTTTGTCTCCCCCAAACTGACCTAATTGAGTGTTGGTGAGTGACCCTCGATGTCAATTAACCACTGGGTTCTGAGCGTTTAGGCCGAGGCTGCCGGGGATCACGAGGCCAGAGACCGCGACCGGTGGCTGTTTGGGGATTGGCCAACAACACTCGATTAGCCCAGTTCGTGGGATTTCCCAAGGGGTTTGATTGTCAGTATTTATACTGAAGACCGCAGAAGTATTGGATAATCGGTACAACCGCTAGTGGCTTCTTTGCGTATCGGCAGAAGATAAGTAGCTCGCTCCTGTTCTGAGTTGATCGGGATTATTGGGCCTGGGTGTGCCTGTGGTTTGCGGGTGTATGGCTTAAACAAAAAGACTAATTACAGCTTATGACAATGACGCTGGAAACCAGCCGATTGCTGGTTGCAGATGAAATGCGCCGGGTTGACGAATTGATCCGACACTCTCTGGCTTCCGATGTGGTGCTGATCAATCAACTGGGCAATTACATCATTGAAAGTGGTGGTAAGCGCTTACGCCCACAATTGGTGTTGATGAGTGCCGGTGCCTGTGGATATGCGGGTGAGCACCATATTCGATTGGCTGCCATCATCGAATTTATCCATACCGCAACTCTGCTGCACGATGATGTGGTGGATGCATCCGAGTTACGTCGAGGTCGCGATACGGCGAATGCCTTGTTTGGGAATGAAGCTGCGGTTTTAGTGGGGGACTTTTTGTACTCGCGCGCGTTTGAAATGATGGTGGACATCGACAGCATGGCTGTCATGGCCATTCTGGCTTCGACGACAAATCGGATTGCTGAAGGCGAAGTGATGCAGCTAATGAATGTGCGAGAACCGGATCTCACTGAGGACCAATACATCCAAGTGATCGAGGCTAAAACTGCGCGTTTGTTTGAAGCAGCAACTGAGCTCGGTGCCGTATTAGCTGGCAATGCACCCACACAACAAGAAGCCTTGGCAACCTATGGACGATGTTTGGGTACAGCGTTTCAAATCATCGACGACGTTCTTGATTATCAAAGCGATGCAGAGGCGATGGGTAAGAATGTGGGTGATGATTTGGCAGAAGGAAAGACCACTCTGCCGTTGATATACGCCATGCGTGATGGCTCACGTTCGCAAAGTCAGGTGATCACAGAAGCCATCACTGAAGAAGGACTGGATGCTTTGCCGGCGGTTATGGAAGTTATTAACGATACGGAAGCATTGGATAAATCTATTCTCCGGGCTCAACAAGCCTCCTCTGAGGCTATTACGGCGTTAGTGTCCTTGCCACCGTCTCCCTACAAGGATGCATTAATTGCTGTGGCGCAGCATGCGGCGATGCGCACCAAATGATGTAACGCAAAGCGGTGAGATTCAGCTCACTACCGCACCGTTATTCGCCTGAATTACCTCTAACGATTTGACGCCTTGCTTGTTAGCAGCGATCGTTGAATTACGTTTTTATCGCATCTTGTAATCCGCCCTTATCACACTAACACTGCGCTGTAGTTACGAAGAATTTTCGTAGGCGTTAGGTAGGCTTATGAAGTTGGTACGAAGGAGGTACGAAGGAGGTACGAAGGAGGTACGAAGGAGGTACGAAGGAGGTACGAAGGAGGTACGAAGGAGGTACGAAGGAGGT
>JAHQVR010000053.1 GCA_019634245.1 Gammaproteobacteria bacterium | reverse complement strand
TAAACACGGTACAGTCGAGTTAGCGTTTATAGGCGCAGACCGTGGCTTCGATAAAGGTGTTCAGCACGCCTTTGGCCGAAGTCTGACCCTAGAGCAATTGGATGAGCTCGACGTCCTGCTCGTACATAGCATGAATGGCCAACCGCTACTTCCCCAGCATGGAGCACCACTGAGACTCATAGTGCCAGGTTGGTATGGAATGGCATCAGTTAAATGGCTGAGTAAAATTCAAGCGTTAGAGCAACCGTACCAAGGCTTTCAACAAGTACAGACTTACCGATATCGACAGCACAAAGACGATGAGGGCGTACCGGTTACAGCCATCCGGGTTAAAAGCTTAATGACACCACCAGGCATACCCGATTGGATATCTCGCTCGCGTTATGTGTCGTCTGGCTCAGTAACTATCGTCGGTCGTGCATGGTCTGGCAACGGAACCGCCATAGCCAAAGTGGAGTTTAGCGACGGTACTGATTGGCAAGAAGCGACATTGTCTAAACCAGTAGGCCGATATGCCTGGGTTAAGTGGACGATTATATGGGACGCAAAACCTGGCGAATATAACTTGACATGCAGGGCAACTGACAGCTTAGGTAACGTACAACCGGTAGAGCCTGTTTGGGATGCTGCGGGGTTTGGTAACAACGCTGTGCAGACAGTACAGGTTTACGTCAAAGACGCGCCAGAAAACCTTAACAGTACTTAATGGATTCGTTACGTTGCCAGCGCTTCAACCGTCTGACGATATAATCGTTAGCCGCTATCTTTTTAACCTGCCCGCCTAACAATGTTCTGGCTAGCCAAGTACTCGTCGTAGGTACCTGCAAAGTTATGCAGCTTTTTGTCTTTGATCTCTATAAGTTGTGTCGCCAACGAGGAGACGAATTCACGATCGTGACTGACAAATATGATCGTTCCCTCATAGTGGGTTAACGCAAGATTAAGCGCCTCAATCGCTTCCATATCCATATGGTTGGTCGGCTCATCCAAAATCAAAACATTCGGTGATGACATCATTGATTTTCCAAACAACAGGCGATTTTTTTCACCACCTGAGCATACCTTAACGGGTTTTTCGAAATCATCTGAAGAGAACAACAATTGTCCCAGGGTTGCTCTAACGATTTGATCGTTATGCGATGATTTGCGCCATTGGCTCATCCAATCAAACAACGTGATGTCACTGTTAAATTCACTGATATTATCTTGTGGACAATACCCTACACTGACATTTTCAGACCACTGGATTTCGCCCTTATCAACCTGGATCTCATCTAATAAGCAGCGCAGCAAAGTACTCTTACCCACGCCGTTTTCGCCAATAATTGCAAGCCTTGCGCCCGCCTCCAGCATGAGGTTACCGTTTTCGAACAGCGGCCCTTCGTCGAAACCTTTTGAAATATTCTCAAACGTCAGTGCCTGTCGAAACAGTTTTTTCTCTTGCGTAAAGCGTATATACGGGCTGATACGACTAGAACGCTTTATATCTGCCAATTCGATCTTTTCTATCTGCTTGGCTCGAGATGTTGCCTGTTTGGCTTTGGATGCATTTGCCGAGAAGCGACTAACGAATTGTTGCAGATCTGCTATTTGTGCTTTCTTTTTGGAATTCTCGTTTTGCAGCAGTTCTCGCGCAGCTGTTGACGCAATCATAAAATCGTCATAGTTACCTGGATAAACTCGTAACTCACCGTAATCAATATCAGCCATATGGGTACAGACTGTATTTAAAAAATGACGATCGTGCGAAATAATAATGATAGTGCTCTTAACGTGACTCAATACACCTTCCAACCAACGGATAGCGTTGATATCCAGATTGTTGGTCGGCTCATCTAATAACAATATATCCGGCGAGGCGAACAACGCTTGTGCTAACAGCACTCGCAACTTCCAACCGGGGGCGACTTCACTCATTGGACCAAAGTGCAGTGCTACATCAATACCTGCACCGCTTAAAAATTCACCTGCTCGGCTCTCCGCTGTATAGCCATCCATTTCCGCAAACTCGATTTCAAGCTCAGCAACTCGCATACCCTCATCTTCAGTCATTTCGGGTAAGGCATATAGACGATCTCGTTCTTGCTTGACCTTCCAAAGCTCGGCGTGCCCCATGATGACGGTGTCAATAACGGAATACTCTTCAAAGGCAAACTGATCCTGGCTGAGTTTGCCGATACGCTCATTAGGTGTTACAGACACATTGCCCGCGGTTGGCTCGATTTCACCGGACAGAATATTCATGAAGGTGGATTTACCACAGCCGTTTGCGCCTATCAGGCCGTAACGATTTCCGTCGCCAAATTTGACAGAGATATTCTCGAACAATGGCTTAGAGCCAAACTGGATGGTAACGTTAGCAGCGGAAATCACGGATTAGGCTCACGGTAGAGCGCACCAAACATGCGCCAAAAAAGACAGAAGCCCACCATTATAGCATTTTAGCTTCTGTGTAACCGCATCTCTCGCATATATCGCATCACAGCGGTCAATCAGGCCTTGATGATTTGGAATTTACAAGCCCGTTTGCCCAGCATCTGCCTCGCTAAGCTAGACTTTTACACACCAGGTCACATTAGCGATGGTAGCAACATCGAAATGGCCGGCACGAAGGCCAGTAACATTAAGCGAAAAATATCAGCAATCCAAAAAGGTGTTACACCTTTAAAGATTGTCTTGACTGATACATCTTTTAAGACGCCTTTGAGTACAAACACATTAAGCCCGATTGGGGGTGTAATCAAACTGATTTCAGTAGCGACCACAACCAATATGCCAAACCAAATGAGATCGAAGCCTAGCCCTTCTACCACCGGAGCAAAGATGGGCACCGTGAGCAGGATCATGGATAAAGATTCGAACACACATCCCAACACAAGATAAATTGCCAGGATAATAAAGATCACACCCAATGGCGACACATCAAAACTATTGACTATGTTTATCAAGCCGTCAGGCAAGCCGGCTCGATTAACAAAATTAGAAAAAATCATTGCACCGAACAGCACCAAAAACAGCTTAGCAGTGGTAAGCGCAGTTTCGCGCGTTACCGATAACAGAGCATGCCAATTTAATGCGCGGCGTTGAGCCGCTATAAGGATCGACCCAGCCGCTCCCATACCAGCGGCTTCTGTGGGCGTAAACGCACCAACATAGATGCCGCCTATAACGAATACAAACAAACCGAGCGTGGTCCAAACATCACGCAATGCGCTGAAACGCTCGCGCCACGAACAATGCGCCCCGGCAGGACCAGCGGCAGGATTGCGACGGACAACATACGTTACTGCCGCTAGATAAAACAAAACACCCACCAGCCCTGGCAATATGCCCGCGATAAAAAGTTTACCTACCGATACATTGGTGATCAGACCATAGATAACCAATATAACGCTGGGTGGTATCAATATACCGAGCGTACCACCGGCTGCAATAGACGCTGTGGCTAACTGATCACTGTATTTGTAGCGACGCATTTCCGGCATCGATACTTTAGACATGGTGGCAGCGGTAGCTAACGAGGACCCGCATATAGCAGAAAACATACCGCAAGCACAGATTGTAGACATGGCTAAACCACCACGTCGATGCCCTAAAAAGACATAGGCTGCGCGGTAGAGCTCTTTAGCCATACCACCACGCTCCACCATTAGCCCCATAAGGATAAACAAAGGCACCACAGATAAACCGTAAGACTGACTAGAGTCGATGACCAGCCTGCTTGCACTGGACATGGCCGCGCGAAAGCTGGATTCATGGGCAAAACCCACGACACCAACCAGGCCCAAGGCAATACCTAAGGGCATCCGCATAAATGCCAATACCAGTACCGCAGCGAATCCTAAAAGTGCGGCCGTCATTGTTTGCTATCACCCTCTACGTGCAGATTCTCACCTGGCTTGCTCAACAACAGACCCAAGCGCAATAAACTGATTGCAGCCGCCGAGAATATTGCAGCCGATACAAACCCTACTACCGGGTATCTGGGAATACCGATGTACTCTGTTACGTCACCATCTTCAAAGGCTCTGACTGCATAGTCGAACACGCGATCACCCAGCTTTACTGCCACATAAAAAGTTACTGCGAGAAACACGATCGATGTGATCCAGCCAATATAGCCACGCTTAAAATGAGGAATGAGATCGACGATAATATGATCGTTACGAATGAACATGAGCGGGAACGAAAAGAAAGTTATCGCTCCCATGCATATTTCGACCAGCTCAACCGTACCCACGAGAGGCGAATTAAAAAAATACCGGCCGACAACATCAACGCAGGTGAGTGCCACTAGCAACAACAGTATCATCGCAGCGACATTGGCGCAAAAAAGGCTGACAGCGTCTGTCAGCCTTTCTGCTTTAGTGAGAAAATTCCGCACTGATCAAAACTAACTCTTGAATATAAAACGACTTATTGCAACTGCGATCGTATGAACTCAAGTGCAGCTTTGGCATCAACACCACGGGACTCTACCTCTGCGATGACTTTAGCTTCGATACCAGCGGTTTTTTCCTTGAAATAAGCACGCTCTTCATCACTGGCTTCAATGATGACTGAACCTGTTTTAGCCGACTCAGTTATGCCGATCGTATCGGCCTCATCCCAGAATTGTCCGATAGTGCGCGACATCTCCACACCATTGAATTTATCCACACAAGCCTTGTGCTCATCAGAAAGATCGTCGTAGCTGTCCTGGTTCATGATTAATGCAAACGACGTGGTGTACATGCCGTCAGGATTTTTAAACGAGAACTTTGTCAATTCATCAATCTTGAACGAGTACAGGGTCTCAGCTGGGAAGAAAACACCCTCGGCTACACCTGATGCGATAGCTTCATACACTGAAGGTGCTGGCATATTAACGCCCGCTACACCCAATGCACTGCCTACTTCATTAGCAACACCACCACCGACACGCAGCTTCATGCCTTCAACTTGCTTGTATGAGGTAATTTTTTCTGCAGTGTTGATCATACCCGGGCCATGAACAAACTTACCCATGACAACCACACCTTTGGCTTCTTTTGCAGCGGCAAAATATTTTTCGTGAGCCATCTGAAATGCCACCGACATGGACTCCGCGTTACCCGCCAAGCCAGGTAATTCAAGCAATTTAGTGGTCAGGAATTTACCCTTTGTGTAGCCGTGCACAATCCAACCGATGTCAGCTACACCATCACGAATGGTATCGTACTGCGCAGGCGGTGGCGCAAGACCGTTTTCCATCTTGACTGTAAGCGAACCACCGGAGCACTCAGAGAGTTGCTCGCTGTACCAGGGGTACCAGGCACTGGCCATTGAGTGCTTGGGGCCAGCCCAATGCGAAAAGGTTAAAACCTTGTCGGCAGCCATTGAGCTGCCCGAAAATGCCGTTGCTGTGGCTGCAGTCAAGAGCAGTCCAACTAGTTTATTTCTCATTTATTTCACTCCAAGTATCGATCGTAATCGTTATTTTATAAGACCAGAAAACGAAGGCCCTACACTATTGTACCTTGATGTCCAAATTAGGCAAAATTCATCGCAGCGTCAAATTAATGGGTGATCTGTTCCTCTATCGCAGCTTTCGACCCAATGGCCCACAACCTCTGCGCCGCAGCACTGAGCTGGTCTTCGATTTGGCTTGCTAATTCTACTGGAAATACCTCTCTCACCGAGAGCAAGGCAGACACCGTTTCCGGAACGCTTTGTGACGCATCACACAGACTTTTGAGCCGGCTAGCAAGTGGATCGCGAACGTCGATAGGCGAGCCTGATTCATCAATACCGCTGACGTAGCGCATCCAGGCGGCTACAACCAAAATCAAACCTGCCGATTCGCGACCAGCAGCGATATTGTCGCTTAAGGTATCCAAGATGCGCTGCGGTAACTTTTGGCTACCGTCCATCGCGATTTGCCATGTGCGGTGTCGTATTGCCGGATTGGAATAGCGCTCAAGCAACTTGTCAGCATATTCGCTTAAGCTGACATTCTCCGGAGCGTCTACTGCGGGTGTGATCTCCGACCACAATTGCTTTACAAATGCCGTAAACGTTGCGTCTTGCATGGTATCCGAAATTGTCTCGTGCCCGGCTAGATAGCCCGTGTAGGCCAGGCCTGAGTGCGTACCATTAAGCATGCGCAGCTTCATATGTTCGTGTGCAGTAACACTACGTACAAACTCCACCCCTGCGGCGCCAAGATCCGGTCGTTCATTGTTAACAAAATCATCCTCGATTACCCACTGAGAAAAGGGTTCGTGCATAACAGGTGCTGCATCGTACACACCGGTTATGGCTTCGACCCGCTTAATGTCAGCAGCTGTTGTAGCGGGTGTGATTCTGTCAACCATGGTTGATGGAAAACGAACATATTGCCTGATCCAATCAGACAATGGCTTGTCGATCTGATCGGCCAGCTCTAACACGAGACTGCGTACCAGCGATCCATTGTCAGGAATATTATCGCAACACAACACCGTAAAAGGTGACAGGCCCGAGGTGTGCCTTTTTTGTAAAGCGCGCACCAGAAATCCAGGCGCCGATACCGGCATAGGATTAACCAGATCGTGCTGAATATCAGGATGCTCCCTGTTAAGCAATCCTGTTGCGGGCGAGTGACAATACCCTTTTTCGGTAACCGTCAACGATACAATCTTTACGTTTGGGTCGGCCATGCTTGCCAAAACGGCCTCGGGATTATCGAGTGCGAACAAGACATTGTTCAGTACTTCAACTCGACGCGTTTTCTCGCCATCTTTGCCTAGCGTGACCGCTGTATAAGCCCAGAACTGTGGTTCTAAGGCATCGCGTATATCCGGTTTACGCAGGGAAACACCGGTGATACCCCAATCGCCACCCGATGACGCCATAGCATCTGCGATATAAATGCAACCGAAGGCTCGAAAAAAAGCACCCAGACCCAAATGCACAATACCGGTTTTGGGACGCACGACTTCCTTCATAACTTGTAGGCTTCTTTAGCAAGTCGATATGCCAAATCGTGTGCCACCTCATGAGCTTCGTCTTCGTCCAAGCGACCGGTTGATACTAATTGTGCGAGATAAGCACTATCCACCCGACGAGCTACATCATGCCTGGCAGGTATCGAGCAAAACGCGCGTGTATCATCATTGAATCCAACGGTATTATAAAAACCTGCAGTTTCCGTAGTCATCTCGCGAAAACGAATCATTCCCTCATAGCTGTCGTAAAACCACCACGGCGGACCCAGCTTCAGTGCTGCATACGCACCCGCCAAAGGAGCCAGTTCTCTCGAGTACGCGGTTTCATCCAATGTAAATAGAATGATCGTCAGATCAGTACGATTACCTACCGCATTGAGCAATGGTGCTAGAGATGAGACATAGTTTGTTTGTGTGGGAATATCAAAACCCATGTCACGACCAAAGCATGCCTTTATCTCAGCCGAATGATTACGTGAAGATCCGGGATGAATTTGTAAGACCAACCCGTCATCGATACTCATTCTGGCCATTTCAGTCAGCATATGCCCACGAAATCCATCGGCTTCTTCTGGTGAGCACTCCCCACTTAATGCTTTGTTAAACAACTTCGCCGCAACGTCTTTTGGGTAGTTTTCTGTTCGTGCCGAGGCATGGCCGTGATCAGACGAGGTAGCGCCAAACTCTTTGAAGTACGCACGCCTAATTCGATGCGCCGCCAGGTAGCCATCCCAGGTGGTGGTATCTTCCCCCGTCACTTCACCCAGTTTTTGTACATTGTTGGCAAAGCCATCAAATTCGGGATCAACAACAGCATCGGGACGATAGGCCGTCACGACCTTACCGGTCCATCCACTATCACGGATCATCTTGTGCCAACGCAGATCGTCCGTTGCGCTCTCCGTAGTGGAAATGGCTTCTATGTTAAAACGCTCAAATAAAGCGCGTGGTCTGTAGTCATCTTGGTCAAGACATTGTGCAATCTGGTCGTAGATAGCGTCAGCTGTTTCACTTGATAAACGTTGTTGAACACCAAACACTTCTGAAAACGCATGATCTAACCAGATTCGAGTGGGCGTACCACGAAACAAATGATAGTGTTCAGCAAAGAGCCGCCAGACTTTTCGGGAATCTTGTTCTACGGGACCGCCATCAAGGCGTGGAATACCCAACTGATCTAATGAGATACCCTGCGAATGCAACATTCGAAATACATAATGATCGGGTGTGACAAATAGTTTAGCCGGGTCGGGAAACGGTTTGTCTTCAGCGTACCACTGCGGGTCGGTATGACCATGCGGGCTAATGATCGGTAGATCACGAACGCTCTGATAAATTTCTCGCGCTAAGCCTCTGACTTTACTATCGGCTGGGAACAGTCGGTTTTCATCTAACAAGCTCATGTTTACCTTTCAATTGGCGTATCGAGATGCTTCGCTAACGTTGCACAGAGGCTATGAATCTTAGTTATGCACCCGTATCAAGTCAACTCCATCCAATTTAATAGTACCGTGCGCTGTGAAATGACTAGAGCTAATACGGAGTAAGCTAGTGCCTAAAACGCATGCATACCTTAGGCATCAAATAACCGACTACATAGTCTTAAACTTTTTGTAGCTATTGTGGTAATTTACCAAGTTTTCGCGTGTATAGCTCGGGTAATCAAAATCCAATGTTGAGTACGCCTCAGAAACCATACTCCACATAGCTTCACGCAGTAGCGATGCTGTTTTCATTGCAAAATAACGTCGCCACAGTTCGTCATCAACCACCTGCTCATAGTAGCGTTCCAACATCCAGCGCTCTTGATTTTCGGTCAATGAATTATTTGATGCTAAGCCGCCCAAATCAAACAAAGGTGTATTGAACCCTGCATATTCCCAATCAATTAACCATAGACGCGAACCGTCATCAAGGATATTCGCCGCCAATAAATCATTATGACCAAATACGATTTCAAACGGTCCTGCTGCTTTTTCCAACTCTTTTGCTGCTAAAAGCAAATCGGGTAGTTTATGGCTATGTGAACTTTGAGCATCATTTAACGATCTGGCATAGTCGCGTATAACATGAAAAACCCAAAAAACGATTGGGGTACCTCGTAAGTGATTGGGGATGTTGTCATGACATCGTTTTATCAGCGGTACAATGCGCTCTAACATCGGCTGTTGCTGAATGTTGGAGGCCTCTAATGCTACGGCGTCAATATAGTCCATTACCAACACGCCTTTATCAAAGTACCGTATTGCAGGAGCCAATCCCGCTTCATGAGCAGCATTGCTCGCCGCTAGCTCATTATGGCGATTTATGTGATGCACGGGGATGTCTTCACCTAAACGCACAACAAACTGATCATTTGTTCCGGTTGGCGTTACCAGGTAATTGTGATTGGTAATCCCACCACCCAGCACTTCTATTGAAACCTCAGATTGCCAATAAGGCAATCGGCGAATCAGCTCTGTATTGCTCAAGATAGACTCCCCACTTGTATT
>JAHQVR010000052.1 GCA_019634245.1 Gammaproteobacteria bacterium | reverse complement strand
CTTCCGGTCAACATTTTTATAATCTGCGTAATCTTGCAAACTCTCGGGATAATCTGCGCCAAGGTGTCGCTGATCTGCTGACCTTGCAGGCCAGTTTACCTGGCCTGATTGCCGCAGACGGATCGGCCAATGCCAGTCTTGATTCTGGCAACGTCACTTTTGTGGGACACTCGCTGGGCGGCATTATCGGTGGCACTTATCTCGCCTTCGCTGACTCGGTGAATGCGGCAACACTGGCGATGCCTGGCGGCGGTATCGCGCAATTGCTGGCAAATTCAGAGACGTTCGGGGGCGAAATCGCCGACGGTCTCACCGCAGCCGAAGCTCCTCCAGGCTCTCCTGAATTTGCGCAATTTCTTCTGGTGGCTCAAACACTCATCGACTCCGGAGATCCGATTAACCACGCTGCTGCAGTTGCGGGTAGTGGAGTGCCGGTTCATATGATTGAAGTGATCGGCGACGCAGTGATTCCCAACAGTGTGGCCACCGCGCCTTTGTCGGGCACCGAACCGTTGGCAGCTTATATGGGCTTAGGTCCAGTGTCGAACACCACAGCTGGCGGCGGGTTGGTGCGATTCAGTGCTGGCGACCACGGTTCCATTCTGAATCCCACAGCGTCACTGGAAGCGACCGTAGAGATGCAAACGCAGGCTGCCGTGTTTGCTGCCTCGGGTGGTACCAATCTGTTGATCACCAATCCGTCCGTTATCCAAGGGGCCAACTAGGCCGAGCACAGACTTATGACCTTGATGAATCGTTCAATCCTAGCGTTGTTCCTGACGGTTGCGCTGATGGCCAGTGGTCTGGTCAGCGCAAAATCGGTCAGCGGTGTCGAAATACCGGACACCCTGACCGTGGCAGGCCAGGAGCTCGTATTGAATGGCGCTGGTTTACGTAAAAAACTCTTTATCAAGCTCTACGTTGGCGGCTTATACCTTCCTCAGCCCTCCAGTGATGCCGAGGGCATTATTGCCGAGGCTGGGCCGATGGCCATTTCGATGCACATCAAATCAGATCTGTTGACGAAAAAGAAATTACTGGCAGCGCTCGAAGATGGCATGAAGAACTCTACGGGTGGAAACACTGCCCCCATTCAAACTGAACTAGACCAATTGAAAAGCCTGTTTAAAGACAGCGTCAGACCTGGCGATGTCATTGTGTTGGCCTTCGATGGCGTTGGTACTGATGTGATACTCAACGGTGAGTCACTTGACGTTATCGATGGCCTGCCCTTCAAGCAGGCGCTGTTCGGCGTTTGGTTATCCGCTAAGCCTGCACAGGCATCGCTTAAAAAAGCGATGCTAGGTGGGCAGTAAGCTAGTCCTGGCGTAGCGCACTACCTATCCGGTATTCCCGGATCAGTGCTGCTAACGACGGGCCTCAAAAAACGCCTGCATCAACGCTTTGGCCTCGTCTGCAAGAACACCCTCACTGATAGCGATAGGTCGGTTGTTCTGACTCATTAGCGAGTCGAATTGGCTCACGACCGCACCCGTACGTGGCTCGCGTACGCCGTACACTAATCGTGAGATGCGTGCTTGGAGTAGCGCGCCACAGCACATCAAGCAGGGTTCAACGGTGACATATAACGTCGCACCGTCAAGCCGATAACTACCCTCAGTTTTGGCTGCTTGTCGCAGGGCGACGATCTCTGCGTGTGCACTGGGATCGCACTCTAAGATAGATTTGTTGTACCCCTGCCCAATTACCTGTTCATCTTTAACAACAAGGCAACCAACTGGAACCTCATCGTGTTCGATGGCCTGCTTAGCCAATGCGAGAGCTTGGGCCATGTACTGCTCGTCAGTTGGGGTATTCACAGTCAGCGACATCGCAATTTCTTGACATTCCTATTGCAAAAAAGGGAGCCTAAGCTCCCTTTTTCAACACCCAATTTCACTTCACGTTTCCAGGTTCTTAGCTTGTGACAGCCTCACCTTCGTTAACCGCTTTGATACTCAGGCGGATACGGCCTTGTTTGTCGACTTCCAAGACTTTGACCTTAACCATCTGTCCCTCGGAGAGCTCATCTTCAACATTTTGCACGCGTTGTTCTGAGATCTGAGAGATGTGTACCAAGCCATCTTTGCCAGGCAGGATATTAACGAACGCCCCAAAGTCCATAATTTTCTGTACACGGCCTTCGTAGATAGTGCCGACCTCGACATCTGCAGTGATTAATTCGATACGGCGCTTAGCTTCTTCGCCGGCAACGCGATCGCTGGAGGCAATTTTTATCAGTCCATCATCACCAATATCGATAGTGGCTCCAGTTTCTTCAGTGAGTGCTCTTATGACTGCTCCACCTTTACCGATAACGGCGGCAATTTTTTCAGGATCAATTTTGACGGTGATAAATCGAGGCGCATGTTCAGACAAGTCAGAACGCGGCGCTTCTAGGGTTTTCGCCATCTCACCGAGAATGTGCAATCGCCCATCTTTGGCCTGAGCCAAGGCAGTTTCCATGATCTCGCGAGTGATACCCTGAATTTTTATATCCATCTGTAAGGCAGTTACACCATCAGCAGTTCCCGCAACTTTGAAATCCATATCGCCTAGATGATCTTCATCACCCAGAATATCGGTTAACACGGCATAGCCGTTGTCTTCTTTAATAAGACCCATCGCGATACCCGCTACAGGTGCTTTCAACGGTACACCTGCATCCATCAGTGCCAAACTAGTACCACACACTGAAGCCATCGAGCTGGAGCCATTTGACTCAGTGATTTCGGACACTACTCGAATCACGTAAGGAAAGTCTTCATCTGATGGCATTACCGCCTGCACGCCTCGCTTCGCGAGCTTGCCATGTCCGATCTCTCGGCGCTTCGGTGAGCCGACAAAACCTGTTTCGCCCACACAGTACGGAGGAAAGTTGTAATGCAGCATAAACGGCATTCGAGTTTCACCGCTGAGTGAATCGATGATTTGTGCATCTCTCGTGGTGCCCAAGGTGGCCGTGACTATCGCTTGTGTCTCACCCCGTGTGAAAACAGCCGAACCGTGTGTCCGAGGCAGAATGCTGGTGTGAGCGCTAATGGCTCGAACCGTTGCTGTGTCTCTGCCGTCGATACGAGGATGACCATCGATAATGCGGCTCCGAACAATCGATTTTTCCAAGCTGGCGAACATGTCCTTCACATCATCGCCACTCCAGCCTTCAGGGTCACTCAATGCTTCGACCGCCTTGTCTTTGGCCGCACCCACCGCCTCGTAGCGTTCCATCTTATCGGCGATTTGGTAAGCTGCTGTAATATCACTGGTGCAAGCCTCAGCGACCTTTGCTTTTAAAGCTTCATCCACTGGTGCAGCTTCCCAGTTCCAATCCGGGTTGCCCACTTCGGTTGCTAGCTCTTGAATAGCTGTGATTGCAGCTTGCAACTGTTCGTGTCCATACATCACAGCGTCGAGCATGGTGGATTCCGACAAACAGTTAGCCTCTGACTCAACCATTAATACGGCGTCCTTCGTGCCGGCAACCACCAGATCCAGCTCTGAATTTTCCATTTGCTCAGCGGTCGGATTCAACACATAACCGCCGTCGATATAACCCACTCGCGCACCACCGATAGGCCCGGCAAACGGCATACCCGAGATCGCAAGGCCGGCTGAGGCACCCAGCATCGCTGGAATGTCTGGATTAATTTGGGGATCGATAGAGATCACCGTGGCGATCACTTGAACTTCGTTTTTGAACCCTTTTGGGAACAGGGGCCGTAACGGCCTGTCGATTAAACGTGATGTGAGTGTTTCATTTTCACTTGGGCGGCCTTCACGTTTGAAAAATCCGCCAGGGATTTTTCCGGCAGCGTAGGTTTTTTCCTGGTAGTTGATGGTTAGTGGGAAAAAACTCTGACCGGGGTTGGCCTCTTTGCGGCCAACAACGGAGACAAGCACCACAGTGTCGCCCATGCTAGCAATTACAGCTGCACTGGCTTGACGGGCGATTTCACCCGTTTGCAACGTAACGGTGTCGGCACCGTATTCGAATGTTTTTGAAAAAGCGGTCACAGGATTTCCTTAACGAAGATTTATAGGTAGACGGATCGTTGAATGTTTCAAATCTAGCGGCGTAAACCCAGTCGCTTAATTAGACTTTGATAACGAGAGGCGTCTTTGGCGTGTAAGTAATCCAGCAGCTTGCGTCGCTGGTTGACCATGCGCAACAGACCACGTCGTGAATGGTGATCGTGTTTATGAGCTTTAAAGTGTTCAGTCAGGTGATTGATTCGCGCGGACAGCAATGCAACTTGTACTTCTGGTGACCCTGTGTCCGTAGAGTCGGTCTGGTGTTCTTTGACGATTTCCGCCTTCTGTTCAGCACTTAAACAGGACATACTTGATTACTCCAAATTGAAGAGAGTGCCAAGGGATCTTGGCCTAGAAAACCCGACATTGTAGCAGTTCAGCTCAGTTGGAACACACGCTTTGGCGCAATTTCTCCAAACGGACCACGCTGCGCGATTCCCAGCAGATCGCCACCTTCCGGCCCATACACGCGCAACCATTCAGTTTCCCCTTCTGCCCCTGCGCTCACCCTCCGGGTCAGACCCGACGGCCCCTGCTCGACCAATGCGCTCGGATCCACGGTCCGACCCTGTCGAAATTGGTTCAGCTGCTGTTCGGTGAGGTCAATGGCCGACAAATGGGGCACGCAGCTGTCCATGGGCAGCAGCAAGCCATCAGGATTTGCACACTGTTCGAGCGTTTCAAGCGTCGTCGAGGTCCGACCCTGGAATGGAGAGACGAACGTGCGGCGTAAGGTTTTTACGTGAGCACCACAGCCTAGGCGTTGGCCAATGTCGTCCACTAAGCTGCGGATGTAGGTGCCCTTCGAACACACCACCTGCAGAGTCACCAGTGGCGGCTGATAATCAGCCACGATTAAGCTCTCAATCACAATTTGACGCGGATTACGCTCCACCGTCACCCCTTCCCTGGCCAGTGTATAGAGCCGCTTACCATCTACTTTCAGCGCAGATACCATCGGTGGCACCTGCTCAATGGGACCGGTAAACTCGCGACAAATCTGGGTGACCTGTTCTGCAGATAGATCGGCCGGCAACGGCCGCTGCTCTAGCACTTCGCCATCAGCGTCCAACGAATCCGTTGTGATACCTAAATGCAGGACGGTTTCATACCCTTTATTCGCATCCAAAAGGTAATGGCTCAGTTTGGTAGCCTCACCAAAGCAAATGGGCAACATGCCTGTCGCTAGCGGATCCAGGGTTCCCGTGTGACCCGCCTTGTCAGCATTGAACAGTCGCTTGACCTGCTGCAGAACTCGATTAGAGCTAGCACCAGTGGGTTTGTCGAGCAGAAAGATGCCGTGAAGTCGTCGCCTGGACGAAGAACGCCTACGGCTCATCCCCATCGTCTTTTGTGGTGTTAGAGGCAACGGCTTCATCGATGAGCTTAGACATTTGCGCGCCACGCTCAGTCGACTCATCGTAGTAAAACCGTAAATTGGGTACCGAGCGCATATTAAGCGCGTTACCAAGCTGTTTTCGTAAAAACCCTGATGCAGCCTGTAAACCTTCTTCGGTATCGGCTCGCTCTTCGGCGTCTATCAGCGTGAAATAGACTTTGGCCACCGATAGGTCTTTAGTGACATCCACGGCTGAAATGGTCAGCATGGGCGAGATCCGCGGATCTTTTACACCACGAAGTATTTGTGCCAGCTCGCGCTGGATGAAGTCGGCTACCCGATGGTGCCTTGGATAATCACTACTCACAAGGGTTAGAGCGTTCGTGCCACTTCAGTGCGTTCGAATACTTCGATGTTATCCATCGGTCGCACATCGGTATAGTTCTTCACACCGATACCACACTCTGTTCCGGAATTGACTTCCTTCACATCATCCTTGAACCGACGCAGCGATTCGAGCTCACCTTCAAAAATAACGACGTTGTCCCGAAGCACTCGGATGGGCGCGTCACGTTTGACGACCCCTTCAATCACCATGCTACCAGCGATCAGGCCAAACTTCGGCGACTTAAAGACGTCGCGCACTTCAGCCGTACCGATGATACGTTCTTTAACTTCTGGAGGTAGCATGCCGCCAGCGACTTGTTTGACCAGGTCGATTAACTCATAGATAACGCTGTAATAGCGCAAATCGATATCGTGTTCTTGAATGAGCCTCCGCGCGGTGTTGTCCGCTCGCACATTAAAGCCCACTAAAATCGCGTTAGAGGCAGCAGCCAGATTGGCATCCGATTCATTGATACCACCGACACCACCACCGACCACTCGAATCGTTACTTCGTCAGTGGAGAGCTTTTCAAGAGAATCACGGATCGCCTCGAAGCTGCCCTTAACATCCGCTTTAACCAATAGATTTAGCGACGGCACAGCGCCAGTTTGAATCTGCGAGAACACATCATCCAATTTGGTGGGTTTGCGTTCGGCCAAGCGCGCATCACGGTGCTTACCTTCTCGAACTTCTGCCAGTTCTCGTGCACTCTTTTCATCCGAAGCAACCAACATTTCATCGCCTGCATTGGGCGTACCTGACAGACCTAAAATCTGTACAGGCGTAGAGGGTCCGGCTTCCTCGGTCTGTTGTCCATTCTCATCGAACATCGCGCGCACACGACCCGTTTCAGACCCACACAGAATGATATCGCCTCGGCGCAGGGTGCCGGTTTGAACCAGCACGGTTGCCACTGGACCACGGCCTTTGTCCAACGCGGCTTCAATTACGCTACCGGTTGCATTACCTAGTTCAGGCGCTTTGAGTTCGAGCACCTCAGCTTGCAAGGAAATCGCATCGAGCAGCTCAGGCACACCCTCACCAGTAATCGCAGATACCGGCATAAACTGCACATCACCACCCCAGTCTTCTGGAATCACATCATGCTGAGATAACTCATTTTTAACTCGTTCCGGATCGGCGTCTTCTTTGTCGATCTTGTTCACTGCGACAACCAAAGGTACGCCCGCCGCTTTTGCGTGCTGTACACCTTCAATTGACTGTGGCATCACTCCATCATCGGCGGCAACCACCAACACTACAATGTCGGTAGCTTGTGCACCGCGAGCTCGCATAGCAGTAAACGCAGCGTGGCCTGGGGTATCCAGGAACGTGATGACACCATTATCGGTTTCGGTTTGATAGGCACCGATGTGCTGTGTGATTCCACCAGCTTCCCCGGCAGCTATTCGAGCCTTTCGAATGTAATCGAGAAGCGAGGTTTTACCATGATCGACGTGACCCATAACCGTCACCACCGGGGGACGTGCCACCGCTTCACTTTCGAGTGCATCCACAATTTTCTGTGCTAAGCGGGCCTCCATATCGTCCTCGCTCATCGCGGTGGCGTTGTGGCCCATTTCTTCAACCACCAATATCGCCGTATCCTGATCCAACATTTGATTGATGGTGGCCATCACGCCCATGCCCATCATGGCCTTGATGACTTCGGCCGCTTTGACCGCCATCTTGTTCGCCAGATCCGCCACAGTGATGGTATCCGGTACCTCTACATCCCTAACTACCGGCGCAGTGGGTTTTTCAAATCCGTGCTTGGCTTCAATATTGACTGCCGCAGGTCGACGCGCTTGCTTGCCTTTTCGCTTACCGGACTTGCCCTTCGAAACATGCAGTTGATTGCGCCCGTAGCGAGTATCGGAATCAGATCCGCCGCCTTTGCCTTTACGACCCTTGCTGGGTTTTCCACCGGCACGATCCGGTGCACCCGCAGCTTGTTGCTGCGCTTCAATGGCTGCTCTTTTCTGAGCTTCTTCTGCTGCTTTGCGCTGTTGTTCACGCAGTTCTGATTCGCGTTTGTTGAGCTCTTCGGTTTCCTTTAAGCGCGTTTGCGTAGCTTGCCTTTCAGCCTGTCGCTCAGCCGCAGCTCGAGCTTGCTCCTCTGCCCATTGACGCTGAGCCTGTTTCAGAGCTTCTAACTCAGAAGGTTCGGTCGGCTCCGCGGGAGCAGTGGGTGGTTCTGCTGATTCTGTTGGAGCATCAGCCTGGCGTGTAGCCGCTTCTGCAGCCTCACGAGCTACCCGATCAACTTCTGCAGACACGGCATCCGCGGCAGCTGCCTCGGCTTCAGCCAGCGCTTGACGCGCCGCTTGTTCGCCAGCGTCGAGTTCTTCGACAACGGGCGTTGGTTCCAATGACTCTGAAACTGCGCCCACCTCGTCCGCAGAATCTGCTGCCAACGGCACCTCTTCCTCTTCCGTTTCTGGTGCGGCAGTTTCGTCAGCTCGGAGTATCCGACGTTTGGTGCGAACCTCAACGTTTACCGTTTTGCGGCCAGAGGCATCGGTTTTGACTTCGCTGGTGCGTTTGCGTCGCAGGCTAATGCTCGGCCGCGCAGCAACTTCTTCGGCCGCAGGCTGACCGCGCTGAGAGCGCAAGTGCAACAAAAGCTTGCGCTTTTCTTCATCGGACACAGCATCAGCTTCGCCAGACTTATCTACGCCAGCGTCACCGAGCTGCTCCAGAAGTTTATCGACCGGTATTCCGATAACGCCTGCGAGCTGTTTTACAGTTACTTCAGCCATGCTTTGTCAAATATCCTCAAGGCAATGCGTTTATTCGCTCGCCTCAGCCTCTTCAAACCAGCTTTCGCGGGCTTTCATGATCAGTGTGCCGGCTGTTTCCTCATCCATATCCTGAACCACCATCAAATCATCAATGGATTGGTCTGCAAGATCATCGACGGTCAATATGCCGTGCGTTGCCATATTCAGTGCTAACTCTTCGTTCATACCCTCCATGGCGATCAACTCTGCCGATGGCGCTTTGCCATCAAGCTTTTCCTCAGTCGCAATTGCTTTAGTTAACAGTGCATCCTGCGCACGACTGCGCAATTCGTCAACAATATCTTGATCGAATTCATCGATATCTAGCAATTCCTGCTGTGGCACATAGGCCACTTCCTCGACTGTCGTAAAACCTTCCTGCGCCAAAATCAACGCAACTTCCTCATCCACATCCAGTTGATCCACAAACAACTGCAGGGTGACGCGCGATTCTGCCTCGCTCTTCTCTTCAGCCGCTGCCTCATCCATGACGTTTAGCTCCCAGCCAGTCAGCTCCGAAGCCAGACGAACATTCTGCCCACCACGGCCGATCGCAAGCGAGAGTTTCTCCTCTTCCACGGCCAAATCCATCACGCGACGCTCTTCATCCACAACGATGCCTTTGACTTCCGCCGGCGCCATCGCGTTGATGACAAACTGGGCTGGGTTTTCGTCGAAGAGAATTATATCGATACGCTCACCCGCCAATTCGTTTGATACCGTTTGTACTCGCGAGCCTCGCATTCCTACGCAAGCACCCACTGGGTCGAGCCGAGGATCCAGCGACGACACAGCAATCTTGGCCCGCTGGCTCGGATCCCGCGCTGCACCATTGATGACGATGACACCTTGCCCAACTTCCGGTACTTCTAAACGAAACAGCTCAATCAGGAATTCAGGGGCCGTCCGTGTGACAAACAATTGTGGTCCGCGAATCTCACTGCGTACTTCACGCAAATAGCCACGCAGGCGGTCTCCTGGGCGAACCGCTTCGCGAGGAATCATATCCTCTCGAGATATATAAGCTTCAGCATTGCTACCAAGGTCGAGATACACACCACCACGCTCCAGACGCTTGACGATGCCCATCACCAGTTCACCCACCTGCGATTCGTACGCTTCTACCACGCGTGCACGTTCCGCCTCACGAACCTTCTGGACGATTACCTGCTTGGCAGTTTGCGCCGCAATACGTCCAAACTCGACGGACTCTATCTCTTCTTCAGTGAAATCACCCAAATTCAAATCTGGTTCTTCCACCTGAGCTGCGGACACCGTGATTTGCCGTAGTGGGAATTCTTGCTCCTCATCATCGGCAACTACCTCCCATCGGCGAAACGTACGGTAGTCTCCAGACTCCCTATCGATGGCTACACGGACCTCGATATCCGATCCGTGTTTCTTTCGGGTAGCCGACGCCAGCGCGGCTTCCAACGCTTCGAAGATAATGCCTTCTTCTACACCTTTTTCGTTCGATACTGCATCGACGACGAGTAATATCTCTTTACTCATGATTCCAAAGCCTCATGACTGCACACACGTTTTCATGATTTGTAAACCTTCAATTGCATCTTAAAAAAAAACTAACCTAATCGAATCTGACTTAAATTCGGCCCACCAGGTGTGCCCATTCCACATCAGCAATCGGCAAGTTATAGTCCAACCCGTCCACTTCTACGATTGCCTCACTGTTTTCAACGGCCAAAAGCTCGCCGGTAAAGCTTCTTCGTCCATTCACACCCACACTCATCCGTACTTTGATGGTTTCGCCAATCTGCTCGGCAAAATGAGGCTCATCGAACAAAGGCCTATCCAGCCCTGGCGAGGACACCTCGAGCTGATACGCCGCATCAATCACATCCTCGACATCCAACACAGCACTTAATTGCCGACTTACTGTCGCGCAATCTTCTATCTGAATACCATCGGCCCTATCGGTATCAATATAAATACGCAACGTATGGCCATTTTCAGCCTGGCCCAATTGAGCCCCGAGCATCGAGTAACCCAATCCTTCAATCACCGGCTGTAGCACAGCAGCCACCGACTCCGAAACCCGACGCATGTACACTCCGAACCACAACGAAAAAGGCTCCTAAAGAGGAGCCTTTGTCAAACATTCTTATTGTAGGCGGGGCAAATGCCCCCAACCAGCCTCAATACAGCTTCTGGTCATTATCCATCGGGCCCATCAAGCGTTGCTATCGTCGAGGGAGTTCGCTTGCCCGTTTCGGAGATTATACAACATCGCTGCAACAAGAGTGCCGGTCAGAATGACTACATACGGAAAACCCCGAATTGCGTGTCCGCAATGGGTGCGTTTAGGCTCACTCTCAAGCTCGCGGCCACCACATCCCGAGTTTTAGCCGGATCGATAATGCCATCGTCCCACAGCCGCGAAGAGGCATAGAGTGGCGAGGCCTGTTCGTCGAATTTGGCGGTAATGGGTTCTTTGAAGGCAGCCTCTTCGTCTGCGCCCCACTGCTCTCCGCGGCGCTCGACACCGGCTCGCCTTACCGACGCCAGAACGCCAGCGGCCTGCTCACCGCCCATGACGCCGATACGCGCGTTGGGCCACATCCACAAAAAGCGAGGATCGAAAGCCCGACCACACATACCGTAATTACCCGCACCATAGGAGCCACCAATGATCACCGTCACTTTCGGCACTGCGGCATTGCTCACAGCCATAACCAGCTTAGCGCCATTTTTGGCAATCCCACCCGCCTCAGCAGCCCGACCAACCATAAAACCCGTGATGTTTTGCAAAAAACACAGTGGGATCTTCCGCTGACAACACAGCTCAACAAAATGAGCCCCTTTCAAAGCGCTTTCTGAAAACAACACGCCGTTGTTTGCGACAATCCCTACCGGTATTCCCTTGATGTGGGCAAAACCCGTAACCAAGGATTTGCCATAGTTGGTTTTGAATTCATCGAGGCTGGATTGATCCACTATGCGGGCAATTACTTCATGCACATCGTAGGGTGTACGCGGATCCGCAGGGATGATCCCGGGCAACTCATCCGGTGAATACAACGGTTCGATGGATTGCCGCAATTGCACCGGTTGAACGACTGGATCATTCAATGCGGCAACAATGTTGCGGGTGAGTTTTAATGCATGCGCATCATCGTGCGCCTGGTAATCAGCGACACCCGATAATCGAGTGTGGGTGTCCGATCCCCCGAGTACTTCTGCGCTCACCTCTTCACCCGTGGCCGCTTTAACCAAGGGCGGACCCGCAAGAAATATGGTCCCCTGTTCTTTGACAATGATGGTTTGGTCAGACATTGCGGGTACATAAGCGCCACCTGCGGTGCACGACCCCATCACAACAGCGATTTGCGCGATACCTTTGGCAGACATTGAGGCTTGATTAAAAAAGATGCGACCAAAGTGATCGCGATCCGGAAAAACTTCATCCTGATTAGGTAAGTTCGCGCCGCCACTATCCACCAGATAAATACAGGGCAGCCGATTCTGTTCGGCGATAGCTTGTGCTCGAAGATGCTTTTTGACTGTCAGAGGAAAGTAGGTGCCTCCTTTCACGGTTGCATCGTTGCACACAATCATGCAATCACGACCATGAATAACTCCAACGCCCGTTATGATTCCAGCACCGGGAACTTCATTATTGTAGTGTCCGTAAGCAGCGAACTGTCCTAACTCTAAAAAACTAGTATCTCGGTCGAGAAGCTGTTGAATCCGATCTCGAGGGAGCAGTTTGCCGCGGGACAGATGACGCTGTTGGGATTTATCAGGCCCGCCCACCAAGATCTCGTCAGCGGCTGTTTGTACGATGGCACTCGCCGCTAACATAGCTTTTCTATTCGCGGCAAACTGTTCCGAGCGGCTTTGTATGGTACTGGTTATTTTCACAAACACTCAACGTGACAACGGACGCAAAGGATATCAAGCATACACAAGTCAGGCCGTGTTGTTGAAAAGTTCACGACCTATCAACATACGGCGTATCTCACTGGTGCCTGCCCCTATTTCATAGAGTTTGGCATCTCTTAACAATCGTCCCGTAGGATATTCATTGATATAGCCATTACCACCTAGCAGTTGAATGGCATCCAATGCGCAGGCGGTCGCTTTTTCGGATGCATACAATATGCATCCCGCCGAATCACTACGCGTAGTTTCGCCTCGGTCGCAAGCCTGAGCTACTGCATAAACATAGGCCCGACAGGCATTGAACGTACTGTACATATCGGCCACTTTGCCTTGCACCAACTGAAATTCACCGATGGCCTGACCAAATTGTTTGCGTTCATGAACGTATGGCATAACCACATCCAAGCAGGCCGCCATGATACCCAGTGGGCCAGCGGAAAGCACTACGCGCTCAAAGTCCAAACCAGACATCAGCACGTTGACACCTTTACCAACCTGACCCAACACCTGTGTGCCAGGTACTCGACAGTGGTCAAAAACCAACTCACACGTGTTTGAACCTCGCATGCCTAATTTATCGAGTTTTTGTGCTGTTGAAAAACCCGCCAGGCCTTTCTCAATTATAAAAGCGGTGATACCACCAGACCCTGCTTGTAAATCGGTTTTGGCATACACCACCAGCGTGTCGGCATCAGGACCATTGGTGATCCACATCTTGTTACCGGTTAACACGTAGTCGTCTCCATCCGCTGTTGCCGCCAGCGACATGGACACTACATCACTGCCAGCACCGGGTTCTGACATCGCTAATGCGCCGACGTGCTCGCCGCTAATCAATTTGGGTAAATACTGCTTTTTTTGCTCTGCCGTGCCATTTCGGTAGATTTGATTGACACATAAATTGGAGTGCGCACCATAGGAAAGCCCCACTGAGGCTGAGGCTCTGGAGATCTCTTCGATAGCCACACAGTGGGCTAAATAACCCATGGCAGCGCCCCCTTCTTCTTCGCCCACAGTGATACCGTGCAAACCGAGTTCACCCATTTTTGACCAAAGGTCCATCGGGAACTCATTGTCCGTATCAATCTGAGCCGCTCGAGGAGCAATCTCATCAGCGGCAAAGCGCATCACGGTCTCTCGCAAGGCTTCAATTTCATCGCCTAGCGAAAATCGTAATCCGGCGTTAAACATAATGTCTCCTGAAACCCATTTGGTTCTTAAGCTGCCTGAGTGAGATCGTGAATGGCTGGCGCAGCATAGCGTTTTAACAGCGACAGCCGTTCGACTTGCGCTTTTTCAATGGCCTGTAGTTTGACTGGTCCAAAGCCTCGAATACGCTCTGGCACATTGGCGATGGCAATCGCCTGATTGATTTTGGAAGGTTCTAGTGTGTCGAGTATGTCAGCGATATCCTGTTCATATTGAACAATTAACTGGCGTTCTTTTCTACGCTCAGCGCTGTAGCCAAAAATATCCAGCGGTGTACCGCGCCACACTTTTCCTTTTTGTAGCCACCTAAAAAGAGGCCGAACGGACGCACCAAAGGTGCGCTTCTTTGGCCGTCCAGCATCATTTTTACCTGACAACAATGGCGGTGCCAAATGAAAGCTCAGAGTGTATTCCCCTTCGAACTGTGCATCCAACGCCTTTTGAAAATCAGCGGATGCATATAAACGAGCAACTTCGTATTCATCTTTATAACTCAACAGCTTTGCATACTGAACAGCTACCGTTCGGGCTAATTGATTATCCAAACCCAGCCCATGACACTTTTCAATCACTCTATCGATGAGCGCTCGGTACCTCTGAGCCAATTTATCGTTTTGATAATTCGTTAAATGCAACGCTCGGTGTTCAATGACTTCCTCAAGCGTCATAGAATCCAGCGTGTTTTCAACCAACGGAGGCGGTTGCACCTTAGACAAAACATCTTTCGGTGATTCAGCCAAGCGGCGCCCCCACTCAAACGCTTTTAAGTTAGCGCTGACTGCAACCCCGTTGAGTTCGATCGCTTGTTGCAACGCACCCAAGGTTAACGGCAACAACCCACACTGCCAGGCATAACCCAACATCATGATATTGGTGGCTATAGCATCCCCGACAAACTGTTCCGCAATGGGGGTAAACGCATGGAAGTGTTCCCGGCCCTTAACGGCTGCACCAATAGTATCGAGTACTGCATCGGCTTTGAAATCGAAATCCCGATTGCCCACAAACGCAGCGACAGGTTGGGAGGTGGTATTAACCACAGCCACCGTTCGTGCCGGATCCATCAGCACAATGCCATCTCGAGAAGCCGCGACCACATCGTCGGCGGCGATCACAACATCCGCACCACCGGCCACAATGTTGGGGCTAGTGACATGTTCAGGCTTTGATGCAAGGCGAACATAACTTAAAACGGCTCCACCTTTTTGTGCTAACCCTGCCATATCAAGCACCATCGAAGCGTGCCCATCCAGATGCGCAGCGGTGCCGATTAATGCGCCAATGGTTAACACGCCAGTGCCCCCGACTCCGGTGATAGCGACATTGACCGGCTCTTCGCTCATGGCTGGAATGGCGGGTTCTGCCACTGGTGCTAACGGCTCACCAGTTTGCTGCCGTGCTGCGGATTTTTTTACAACTGCACCGTCTACTGACACAAATGATGGGCAAAAACCGTTAACACAGGAATAGTCCTTGTTACACGAGGATTGATTTACTTTGCGTTTTCGACCAAATTCCGTTTCGAGTGGTTCAATCGACACACAATTGGATTGGACAGAACAATCACCGCAGCCTTCACAGACACCAGGATGAATAAACACCCGCCGTGTCGGATCCTCCAATAGGCCGCGTTTGCGTCTTCGCCGCTTTTCGGCCGCACAGGTTTGTTCATAAACAATGCCATTGCAACCTTTAAGATCGCGCACCGTTTTCATAATACTCAGCAGCTCATCTCGATGAGCCACTTGTACCCCCGGTGCCAGTTCCTCAGGGGAATACTGATCAGGATCATCGCTGACTAGATAGATGGGACGCACCCCTTCGGCGTGCAACTGGTGAGTGACCTGTTGTGGGGATAGATCCCCATCGAGCGTCTGCCCTCCAGTCATAGCGACCGCATCGTTATACAGCACCTTATAGGTGACATTAACACCTGAAGCGACCGCAGCACGAATCGCCAGAATACCTGAGTGAAAGTAAGTGCCGTCCCCTAAATTGACAAAGCGGTGTTGATCTTTGGTGTAGTGTGACAGCGCAGTCCACGGCAATCCTTCTCCACCCATTTGTGTAAATGTATCGGTATCTCGATCCATCCACTGAACCATATAATGACAGCCGATACCAGCCAGTGCTTTAGAGCCATCAGGCACCTTCGTTGACGTATTGTGTGGACAACCAGAACAGAACCAGGGCTGGCGCTCAACGGGTGCTTGGTGTGACGCCCTTTCATCCGCACGACGTTGTAAGTAGTTAAGCCGACTTTCAATTTGAGTGCGCAATTCTTCCGGCAATTCGAATCGCAACAGACGATCGGCTATGGCGCGAGCAACTCGGGAAATAGAGAGCGCCATGGACAACGGAAGAAATGGCGAATCGTTTTCATCGAACTTACCCACAATTCGTGGTCGCACATCCGCTCGCCAATTAAACAACTGTTGCTTGATCTGAAACTCGATCATCTCGCGCCGCTCTTCAATGATCAGCACTTCTTCAAGCCCTTCTGAGAACTGTCGGACCCCGCTGGGTTCCAGTGGCCAGGGCATGCGTACCTTATACACTCGAAGTCCAATGTCTTTGGCGACTTGTTCTGAGATACCCAGTTCAATCAGTGCTTGCCGGACATCTTCAAACGCCTTGCCAGACGCCATAATGCCAAAACGCGCCTGCTCGTTACCCATCGCCATAACATCGACCTGATTGGCACGAGCAAACGCCAACGCCGCATACGCCTTATGTTCTTGAAGCCGATCATCTTGAACTAACGGCGGGTCTGGCCAACGTAAATTCAAACCACCATCAGGTAGCTCATGATCGGTAGGTAGGATAAATTCGCGTTGTTCACCCGAGAGATCAATGACTGCACTGGTTTCGACAGTGTCGGCAATCACCTTCATTCCAACCCACGCACCAGAATATCGAGACATCGCAATGCCCAACAACCCTACTTCAATGAATTCATGCACTGAAGAGGGATATAACATGGGAATGACCGCGGCCATAAACGCATGATCGGATTGGTGAGGTAACGTGGAAGATTTCGCCGTGTGATCATCCCCGGCTAAACACAATACCCCTCCGTGTTCAGAGGTTCCGGCCGCATTACCGTGTTTGAACACATCGCCACTTCGATCGACGCCTGGGCCTTTGCCATACCATAGACCCAGCACACCATCATGCGTCGCTTGCTCAGATAGAGGCACTTGTTGCGTACCCCAAATCGCAGTCGCAGCAAGATCTTCATTAACACCGGGTTGGAATGTCACCTGATGCGCCCTTAGGTGCGCTTGTGCACGACCAAGCTGTTGGTCGTATCCACCTAAGGGAGAACCGCGATAACCACTAATAAAAGCCGCCGTATTGAGCCCATTCGCTCGATCACGACGCATTTGAACCAAAGGCAACCGCACTAAGGCTTGCGTGCCCGTTAAAAAGACGCTGCCTTCTGTTGCTGTATATTTATCATCCAGCGAATGAGAAGCACCCATGGCCCAACCCCAATTGGCAGCGTGTGACAATACCTATTATAGGGCCTTTGTCGTGCGCGAGGTGGGCACAACCTCATAGCCAGGCTCTTCGGGTTCGTCGTCTTCCATTTGAGCTGGAAAGCCTGGGGCGCGAATCTCCAGTCCAGTAGCTTCTTCCAGGCGTTTTATAATGTTGGGCGACCACTCCCTCGGTCCAAAGCGTTGTTCACCGTCCTTCATGATACTAATTAACAGTGGACTCACCTCCAATGGTACCTTCGCGTCATCGGCAATCTTTTGAAATAGGCTGATGTCTTTTATAACCAGGTCGATGGTGAAGTTAATATCGCGTGAACCATTTAGGATCACTTGGGACTCGGTCTCATGCACAAACGAATTACCCGACGATATTTTTATAGCTTCATAGGTGGTAGATAAATCCAGGCCTGCTGCTTTTGACACTGTAAGAGCTTCACACAGTGTTATAAGGTTTGCGGTCGCTAGATAGTTCGTCATAACTTTCAACACAGAAGCAGTGCCCAACTCACCGGTATGCAACACTCGCCGGCCTAAGGTCGTTAATAGGGGAAGCAAACGCTCAAACACAGCTCGGTCACAGCCGGCAAAAATGGAAATGTTACCGGTCGCTGCCCGATGACAGCCACCCGAGACGGGACAATCCACGGCAGACGCACCAGTTGCCATAACAAGCGCTCCCAGTCGTTTCACTTCCGCTTCATCGGTCGTGCTCATCTCCGCCCAAATCTTACCTCCAGATAAACCGGCAATAACACCCTCTTCGGCTTCCAACACGGCCGCGCTGGCCGCCGGCGACGGCAAGCAGGTGATGATCAAGTCGTTTTGCTCGGCCATGGATTTTGGGGATTCCCCCAACTGGGCACCGCCTTTTAAAAACGGCTCCGTAGCCGCTGCATCTAAATCGCGGACCGTTAGGTCAAAGCCGTTACGCAGCAAACTACCGGCTAATTTTCCACCGACATTGCCTAAACCAATAAACCCTACTTTCATACGGTGACTACCCAGAATTTGATCGCACGCACACTAGCATTTTTGAGAATACGTCGTGCCCATGCTGTCGCGCTGAGGATACTTATCAAGAATCCGATCAATCCCAACAAATCGCTCAAACATCCAAAATGAAACGGTACAAGCCGCCGAAAAGCTTTCTTACCCAGTGTTACATAAGGCAAAACCTTGAAAATAGCCCGTGGCGACCTGATATTCTAGTGATAACGAATTCAGTTCTCTGTTGAGCTACCCATGTCGGACAAGCCGAGTCGACCCACTAAAACTGCCCATCGATTGTCCAGCACGATTGAATCACTGTTCGGTGGTAAAAAGGCTCACCCACTGAGCACCACAGATAACCCAACAGCATCCTCAAAAGCCGCCAAAAAAGACATTGATGCTTTTCTACATACCGTCGCTGATTTGCCTCCACCGAGAGCCGGCAGCGACAAAGGACGTTTGATATTTGCCCTGGATGCGACAGCGAGCCGACAGCGCACTTGGGCGCAAGCCACGGCACTTCAAAAGGATATGTTTCTCCAAACGCGCGGAATTGGTGAACTGAACGTCCAACTGGCCTACTACCGCGGCTATGGTGAATGCCAAGCATCCCAATGGCAGAGCGATCCTTTAAGTCTTGTGGCGTTGATGAATAAAGTGTCCTGTGTCGCTGGCCGAACACAAATCGCCAGAATTCTTAAACACGGTATATCGGAAACCAAGATCAAGCCGGTGCAGGCGTTGGTATTTGTCGGCGACTGTTGTGAGGAAGATGTTGATGCACTGGGCGACCTGGCCGGACAACTAAAAATACTTGGGCTGCCGGTGTTTATATTTCAGGAAGGATTTGATGCCCACGCCCATGCCGTCTTTTCGCAAATTGCCCGGTTAAGTGGCGGCGCACACTGTCGTTTTGACCAGAACGCCAGCGCTCAATTAGGACAACTACTGAACGCAGTGGCAGCCTATGCGGCAGGCGGCCGGGACGCTCTGGTGCGGTTAAAGTCCACAGGTTCGCAATCTGCCGCCCAATTACTGGCGCAACTGTCCTAATATTCCACTAACTCTTGCTATCAGGCTATTTCGTGCGCGGCATTTTTCTCATTGCAATTTTGGTAGTCGGTTACCTGATTTATACGCTGTATTTTAAACAGCTGATGAAGCAAGGTAAGGCAGGTAAAATCAAGCTCGCTATCATCTTTCTCGGTCTGGTTTTTCTGGCGCTCGCAGCGATGGGAAAAGCACCTGCGATTATGGCCGTGATTGGCGCGTTGATGACGCAAGCCACACGTCTATTACGCTATGCACCTTTTTTAGTTCGGTTTTTTCCATCACTCGCCGGTGGTATACCCGGCTTTGGTAACGCTACTACCGGTGGATCTGGCAATGGCAGTTCTGTGGTGCGCACGTCGGTGCTTGTGATGACGCTCTACCACGATAGTGGCAAACTCGATGGCGAAGTTATTGATGGCCCTTTCAATGGTCGACGAATCGGTGAACTGAAACTCGCAGAATTACAATCGCTGTATCAGTACTGCGAGCAACAAGACGCCGAGGCTACTCGTTTACTGCAGGCCTATATCGCGCGCGAGCGCTCTGAAGAATGGCAAGGCGGTGGCCAGTCACACGATTCCACGGCAGCAAGTTCTGCTGATATGAGTGCAGAAGAAGCACGAGATATTTTAGGGGTCGACCACGATGCCACGAAGGAAGACATCATCACAGCCCATAAATCACTGATTGGCAAGATGCACCCTGACAAAGGCGGCAGCACATACCTGGCAACCAAGATCAATCAAGCCAAGCAAGTATTGCTTGGGTAGCTCCCAGAGTACACTCACACCTAATGCGTGTACGATGAACTCTGTGATGTAATTAGCGATAGGCTCAATCCACAATCAGCAACTGACTGACGACGGTTTACAAACACGATTCACTACTGGAGGCGTTAATGGATATCACTTTGTACCACTCACCAGGTGCTTGTTCGATGGCCGTCTATATTTCACTACTGGAAGCAGGTGCTGATTTCGAAGTCACAATAATCAGCCTCAAAAATAGTGAACATCTGACACCAGAGTATGCCGCGTTAAACCCTAAAAAAAAGGTACCCTTTCTAGTCGTGGATGGGCAAGGCTTAAGCGAGAACGTCGCGATTCAAACCTGGATCGCTGAAACCTACCCTGAAAAAAAGTTGATGCCGACCGACAGTTGGAATCAGATTAAAGCGTTATCGTATATGGGATGGTTCGGCTCGGGGATTCATCCGCATCTCACCCGCCACTTTAAACCGGCAATGTTCTGTGCACCCGACGAGTGCCATGCCGATCTTAGGGACAAGGCGAAAGCGAAGTATTTCCATGAGCTGGAACTTCTCGACAATGAGTTGGCCGGTAAAACCTGGTTCTTCGATCATTACACAGTTTGCGATTCGTACTTTATGTGGATCTACGACCGAGGCCTGCGAGAAGATTTTGACCTAAGCGGCTTTAAACACTGCACCGCGCACAATAAGCGAATGCTCGAAAGAGAGAGTGTGCAAAAAGTGATGGCACACAAAGCTTAACCCTCCGATGTTTACATGATTTGCGGTACTAATACTCCGTTCGGTAGGATTCTGGAGGGGCCGCAAAGACAGACCACGCGCTCAGACAGGGCAATTAAACGTGTATCGCTAAGGATAAATCGATAGAT
>JAHQVR010000051.1 GCA_019634245.1 Gammaproteobacteria bacterium | reverse complement strand
GATGCGCAAATATCCACCAGCCACCGGAGCCACTGGTGCTGCAATACTGACATGCGGGTTACTGATTGTGAGGCTTCCATTTGCATCATTAGCAAAACCCTGCGGGATAGTTAGCACTGTGATTGTCAGTGCCGCCATCAAAACCTTAAAACGAGCCAAGTTATTTGCCCTATTTCTTATGAGTTTTCTATAAATCGGACAGCGCCGATAAACGGTAGGTTCCTGTTGCGCTGCGCATAGTCGATGCCATAGCCAACTACAAGCGTATCAGGGATCTCAAATCCTACATAATCAGCTCTAACATTGGTTTCACGCCGTGAAGGTTTGTCAAGCAATGCACACACTTTCATGCGCTTGGGTTTTCTTGAATTTAGCAGATTGGTCACCGCTTCCAAGGTGTAGCCGGTATCGACAATATCCTCGACTACCAATACATCTCGACCAGCAATATCGGCGCGTAAATCTTTAAGAATTTTTACGGTTCGGGACGATTCGGTGCTGTCCCCGTACGAGGACGTTTCGAGAAAATCCACCTCAATGGGTAATTCAAGCTCACGAGCCAGATCCGCGATGAACATAAAGGAGCCACGCAATAGACCGACCACGATCAACTTATCAGTATCGGCAAAAGCCGAGGTGATCTCAGCTGCCAGCGCCTCGACCCGCGCAGCAATGGCCTTGGCGGAGATGAGATCGTCCACAACATAGTTTTCCATCAGACCATTTTAACCGGGCCTAACCATTTAGGGGAAAGCCAGGCTGACCAAGAGCCTATCTTAGGTACAATGGACGTTTTGGGGACTAGAATGAAACTGTTGCGCTATGGATCACCCGGTGCTGAAAAACCCGGCGTACTCGACTCCGATGGGGTAATTCGTGACCTCTCCGGCAGCGTCAGTGATATCGCGGGTGATGTGCTTCTGCCCGAAAACTTAGATCGGCTGAGCCAACTGGACCTCTCCTCATTGGACACGGTAGATGCCGATACACGTTTGGGTGCTTGTACGGGTCAAATTGGCAAGTTCCTGTGTATCGGACTCAACTACTCTGACCATGCAGCTGAGACAGGATTAAAGGTACCAGATGAGCCCATTTTATTTTCGAAAGCCACCAGTGCCGTAGTGGGCCCGAACGATGATGTGGTCATTCCACGCAACTCAGTCAAAACCGATTGGGAAGTCGAGCTCACGGTCGTTATCGGCAAGCCAGCTAAGTATGTTGCTGAAGCAGACGCCCTGGATCATGTCGCGGGTTATTGTGTGGCCAATGATGTATCGGAGCGAGAGTTTCAAATCGAGCGAAGTGGTCAATGGGTGAAAGGCAAAAGTTGCGACACGTTCGGTCCGCTCGGACCCTGGCTGGTCACTAAAGACGAAGTACCAGATCCGCAAAATCTGAAGATGTGGCTCGACGTTGATGGCAAACGTTATCAAGATGGCAGCACCCGAACTATGGTATTTGGTGTTGCATTTTTAATTCACTATCTCAGTCAGTTTTTTACCTTGCACACCGGCGATGTGATCGCCACCGGCACACCCCCAGGCGTCGGCATGGGCATCAAACCAGAGCCTGTGTATCTACAACCCGGTCAAACAATGTCACTGGGCATTGAAAACCTGGGCTCACAAACACAAAAAGTGGTAGCAGACCTCTAACGTATGGCCAAGAAAACTCCCAAAACGTTTCGCTCTGAAGAATGGTTTAACAACCCAGATAACCCGGGCATGACGGCGTTGTACGTTGAACGCTACCAGAACCAGGAATACACCCGGGGTGAATTACAGTCTGGACGACCCGTTATAGGCATAGCCCAAACCGGATCCGACCTCGCTCCGTGCAACAAAATCCATGTGTTTTTACTTGACAGAATCAAGGCGGGTATCCGAGATGCTGGTGGTCTGCCCATGGAATTTCCAGTGCACCCTATACAAGAAACCGGAAAACGCCCGACCGCAGCGTTAGATAGAAATCTTGCGTATTTGTCGTTGGTAGAGGTTCTGCATGGCTACCCTATTGACGGTGTGGTGTTAACCACAGGCTGCGATAAAACCACTCCTGCGATGTTGATGGGTGCGGCCACGGTTGATTTACCCGCCATAGTTCTCTCGGGTGGACCAATGCTGGATGGTTGGTGGGAGGGCAAGTTGGTAGGGTCTGGAACCGTCGCTTGGGAGGCACGGCGTCTGCTCGCTGAAGGGCGAATCGATGAGGATGAATTTATCAGCCGGGTATGCTCTGCTGCACCGTCGTTGGGGCACTGCAACACTATGGGCACGGCAAGCACGATGAACGCCATGGCTGAGGCATTGGGTATGAGTCTACCTGGCTGCTCGGCTATTCCTGCTCCCTACCGTGAGCGTATGGCCATGGCCTACGAAACCGGTAAGCGGGCCGTCGACTTAGTACATGCCGATCTTAAGCCCTCGGATATCCTCACTCGCGAAGCGTTTGAAAATGCGATCCGGGTCAATACCGCTATTGGCGGATCAACGAACGCCCCACCACATCTGCAAGCAGTAGCCAGACACGCTGGTGTCGAACTTCGAGTGGAAGATTGGCAGTCCGTCGGTTTTGATATTCCGCTACTGGTAAATATGCAACCGGCTGGGGAGTATTTAGGGGAACGTTTTTATCGCGCTGGTGGAGTTCCAGCAGTTATGGCTGAACTACTAACTGCCGGGAAACTACATGGTCAGGTACAAACTGTGTCCGGCCAGACTATGGAACACAACCTCGCTTCGAAGCACAGCACTGACACTGAAGTCATTCATCGCTATCAATCACCGATGCGCGAAAAAGCCGGTTTTCTCGTGCTCAGTGGCAACCTATTCGATTCAGCATTAATGAAAACCAGTGTGATCTCTGAAGAGTTCAGCCGCCGGTTTTTGTCCTCGCCTGGTAACGAAGGTGTACTTGAAGCCCGAGCAATCGTGTTTGAAGGCCCCGAAGACTATCACGCAAGAATTAACGACCCCGAGCTTAACATCGATGAAAACTGCATTTTGTTCATCCGAGGTGTTGGTTGTGTGGGTTACCCAGGATCGGCAGAAGTGGTTAACATGCAGCCCCCCGATCAGCTTCTTAAAGACGGAGTCACCCACCTGCCCACCGTGGGCGATGGACGTCAGTCAGGCACCTCAGAAAGCCCTTCGATCTTAAATGCTTCCCCCGAATCGGTTGTGGGTGGCGGACTCGCCCTTTTGCAAACCGGCGATAGAGTTCGGCTCGACCTAAACGCCAACACAATGAACGCATTGGTCGATGAGGACACTTGGCAACAACGCCGTGCGAATTGGCAACAACCAGAACTTAAACACCAAACCCCATGGCAGGAAATGTATCGAATGCATGTGGGGCAGCTCGCTGATGGCGGTTGTTTGGAGTTGGCCACGGCCTACCAGAAAATACGCAAAGATCTACCACGGGACAATCACTAACGACTAATAGCGGTTCGCTGTAAGAAAACCGGCAGCTTGCATTTCTTCGTGACTGGGGTACCAAAGGCTGTTCGCATCAGCGGAATAAAGTTGATTCAAAAACTCCGGTGATACCCCACTGGCTTCAAACTGTTGCCGATCCATCTGCTGCTGTTTTTCGGTATCCAGCCAGGCCAACTGACTTTCAGAATCGATCCGGTAGGCATGAAAACCAAACACGGCTTGAGCAGAAGCCGTCCGACTCAATCCGCTGACAAAGGCCAACGTGCACGCCGATACGCATAGGCGATCAACGTGCGTGGAGAGCCGTCGCTTCCGAATTAAACGTCCAACACCACGCGCTTCAAAAATGTTTCCACCCCCACTGTGCAACACCAGCGTGTGTACGTCCGGGTGCTCATCCAAGTAAGCAGTGAGTTGACGAGTGGCGGCAACGCCAAACAGTCCTTGTACAGTTACCGAGGATGAATCGTTATTGTGAGACCTTATGTCAAACGATGGCGCTATGGGATCTAACCCTGTATGCGAAAATGGCTGAGGCTGTCCATGTGTGTTCTGATTGGTGAGCACATCCAGTAAATTGACCACAATGAATAAGATCGCAACACACACAATTCCGTACACATAGTAGGTGTCGGTTGTTGAGCCATAGGCAGCCAACTCCCGCCTGGAACTTCGTCGAATGCCAACGAGCTGCCAACACAGCAAACCTACATAGAGGACGAAAAGAATCCCGGCAGCGGGAATGGCAGGCACCCAATCTCGCGCCACCCACTCATTAATGATAAATCGATGGACAACGATGAGTGTTATTAGCGGAAGTGCTAGTACGGTCCAAATGGATGACTTTAGGTCATTTTTTCCATGCCAGTGGTTCGAGATGATCGTCATCAAACTTGGCATAGAGCGTTACCTTACAATAAACGCCGAATCAAGTAGCAATACGACGCATAGAATCCAAGAAGCGTTGAACTTCTTCCACAGAATTATAGTGACACATAGAGACCCGCACACAGGTTTCCAACCCGAGTGGATCCAGAACATTCCCAGAAAAATAATCCGCTTTCCGAACATGTGTACGAACACCATCATTGTTCAACTGCTCAACGACTTCAAACGAATCGACGCCATCAACCGTTAACGCTACCAAACCTTCTCTTTTCGGATTATCAATGCCTCCAATAATGTGCACGGTTGGCATATCCATTAAACCGGGTGAGCCATTAACGCCATGAATCATTTTTTCGACCAGATGAGCCTCATGCTCAACCATTGCCGAACCTGCCGCCAGTAGTTGTTTACGAGGATCAGTGGCGTTGGTGAAATGGGACCCAAGCCACTCCAGATAGCGCACCACCATAGAGAAAGTGGCATAAGCCGAGGTATCGCGGGTGCCCAACTCCCATTGGGTGTCAGGCGTTCCATCGAGCTGATCGTGCGACAACACCGTGAGTCGTGGAGAAAGCCAAGCGACTCCATAATTGTGCTTGGAAAACACCTTGTAGGCTGATACGGCAAACGCATCAATGTCGTAATCTGCTACCGATAGCGCGCCATGCGCGGCGTGTTGAATACCATCTACGATTATCAAACATTCCGGTGACACCGCACGGATAACGTCAACAACTTCACGAAGCTCCACGCCCATACCGGTGACCGGGCTGGTTTGTATAATGGTGGCAACACGAGTACTCGGGGTAACAAAGTGTTTGTAGTCCTCAGCGGTGATTGCACCAGTGTCGTTGTTGTGGGCAACCAGCACATGTTTCTTTCCTGCTATACCTGCCCAGCGCTGACAAGCACTCCGGGTGGCCGGATGTTCTAGCGTGCTGCCCAGCACCTCACCCTCTGGTGTTCCAAGTATGGCGGTACGCACAATCCGAAATAACAACTCAGTGCCACTTTCGCCCACGAAAACGGTTCCGTCCGACGTGCCAAGAAATAAATGCATATCTTGCTTAGCGTCGTTGATAATTCTCACCAATTCCTTTGATGCAGGATTGTCTCGGCCCTGATTGTCTGGAAGAGACGATAGTGTGGTGTTGATATCGACCACCGACTTCAGTGTTAGCGAACCGCCAGCGTTTTCAAAAAACGCTCTGGAACCTTGATATGGGCAGGCATCGACATGATGGAACCGATCACGCACTTCGGCCAGCAGTTCTGGTTCAAACATTCTAAAATTCTCGGAAATTAACGTAGGTCAGTATCCTACCAGCCACAAAGCCCGATCGAAATGGCTCACAGAGATATTTCAAGTATTAATGCTATAAAGCACAAATTCGGTACGTGTTTGATAGCTGTCGTACAACTGCCGAGCGGTGTAGTTGGATTCAGCCGTTAGCCAACGAACATTGGAATATCCATGGCGCCTGGCAAATTCGAACACATGATCTATTAGCGCTCTGGCGATCCCTTGGCCACGGAACTCCGGTAACACATAAAGATCACTCAGATAAACCACCTTGCCGCCAGAGAGTGAGCGATGAATCAATGAGTACTGCGTGAAACCGAGCAACCGCCCCTCTTCGGATACATACCCATCACACCAAAAGCTTTCATTCTGGTCCTGTATCCAGGACCAGACATTTTGATGGGTGTTTTGATCAAGGCTGACTTTATAAAATTCCGCATACCCATTAAATAAGTCAAGCCATTGGTCTTTTTGACCTGCTTCTACCGCCCTGATCACAGAACACTCTCATGTGGCGCTCACGTCAGATACCTGAGCCGATTCGCTGATAGTACGTTTAGCCAAGTTTTTTGTCACTAGCATTAGAGATACCAGGACAGCAAACAGCAACGAGGTGCCCAACAATAAGGCATAGTCCTCCAACTGAAGCAACGAATACAGCACTCCATAGAGAAGCGACATCATCGAAAGCATCTGAAAACCGCGCCACTTGCTGCGAAGCACTACGCCCACATAGACCGATATAATTAAGACAATAGCAATTGCCGAGAGCAAATACGCCAGAATAAATGCTATGTGCTCGGATAAGGACAGTAGCACTAAATAAAATAGGGCTAATGCACAACCAACCAGAATGTATTGCACCGCATGCATTCGAGTGGCTACGGCCTGTTCGAACACCAGCATCAACAGGAAGGTCAGCCCAATAAACAACACCGCGTATTTCACGGATCGCTGTATTTTGACGTACAGCGATACCGGCTCAAATATACGCACACCTGCGGTCAGTTCTGTCAGATTCACCTGTTGCATATCGCTAGACCAAACCTGCGGGTAGGTTCTTGCCAAGTGTGGAATAGCGTAACTGGCCGAAAATCCGCTCTCTGTGATTTCACGAGTTACGGGTAATACTCGCCCTATAAAGCTGGGGTGTGGCCAGGAAGAGGTTAGGGACACCTCAGTCATTTCGCCAAAGGGTGTAAACATCAAGCTACCGCTTCCTCTGACACTGACATCCAATTTCAAGCTGTGCTCTCTGAAGGGATCAAAATCCGTCAATCGCAAATGAAAACCACTATTTAATGGATCCACCGTGTGCCCTGGCTTCAATCGATTGGGCTTGTTATTCCAAAGAACCGATTTCACCTCTTCCACCGCTCTGGAATCAGACAATCCGAAGGCCACCGTGGCTCTATCCCAATGTATGGTTTCAATCTCTGGAGGTAAGTCTTCCGTTTTTAAGGCGCTGAACTGAGCGTCCATCAACACGTCTGCTCGATACACCAACGAGTGGTATATACCTCGGTGTCGAGACTCAGTATCTAGATTTATATCCAGAGCCAGTGTCGTGGGCAGAATATATAAGCTTAGGTTCAGTGTTTTCGATTTCTCGATTTCTCGATCCTGACCGTTGGCCATGGTTATGGTTTCTTGATAACGATGTATTCGGGTGTAGGGCACCTCTATCACCGGACCTTGAATCATTTGTTCATGCCCCCAACTGGACGCGATGTCGTATAACACTTGCTGATAACGGCCGCCTCGTTCGCTTACCGTCACCGTTAGAAACAGAACAGGAACTAACATCGCTAGCGCCAATCCGGCCACATAGGCAACCCGCAGAGTAAGTGAACCACCTATCTTGTTAACGACGCCGCGTACCGCTGCGGTGGTATCCGACGAAGAGTTTTCGTCGTTAGAGAGAACTTCAGTCACGGTTTTTTCCTCGACCCAGATTATTCCAGGGATGTTTGAGTTGCGTTAAAACACGCATCAAACCAGACAGAGACACTGCAAGGTGTCATGATTCCATGATGAATTCAGATGAAATATGACTCTGTGATTCAGTTACCATGCACACATTCACCAAACAATCAGAGCAAGAAAGATAATCCATGAATAATTTCTCCATTGGGGTCATTGCCGATGATTTTACCGGTGCTACCGATATCGCCTCCATGCTCGTCCGTGGTGGACTCACTGTGGTTCAAACGATAGGCATACCCACCGACGCACTCATGCAATCGCTGGAATGCGATGCCGTGGTTATAGCTTTGAAATCACGCTCTATCGCTGCCGAGTTGGCCATCGAGCAATCGCTGGCAGCGCTTATGGCTCTAAGCAAACGCCAACCCAAACAAATCTACTTTAAATACTGCTCCACCTTCGACTCTACACAGGCAGGGAACATCGGCCCTGTCGCCGATGCCCTTGCGATGCATTTGAACTGCCAGCGGCTTGTCCATGTACCCGCTCTTCCGATCAATGGCCGCACCGTCTACAAAGGACACCTGTTTGTATTCGACCAACTACTCAGTGAAAGCGGTATGCAGAACCACCCCATTAACCCCATGACGGATTCAAATCTGGTTCGTTGGTTAGCCCATCAAACCCCGAATCCGGTGAACCTATTGCCTTTGGAGCTCATACGGCAATCATCAGCAGCCGTGAAAGATCAGCTGCAATTAAACACTTCGGAGGCACTGGAACACACCATTGCCGACACCACTACCACCGAGGACTTATTGGTTCTAGCTCAGGCTCTGCAACACCAGCCACTTATCTGCGGTGGCTCTGGTTTGGCCACCCCGCTTGCGCAATTCCACAAGGAGCAAAACAGCGATGACATTGCCAGGGAACCGCTTCTAAAAACCAGTGGTTCTACGCTTTTGCTTGCAGGAAGTTGTTCAAACGCAACGCTTGAGCAAATATCCAGCTTTATAGCTTCCGGAGGGGTAGCTCGTCGTCTAGATCCACTTGATATCGATGAAAATTCGAGTTTAATAGACGATACGATTCAATGGGCTAAGCGTGCACTGGAAGATCAACCAGTGCTGATTTACACCTCAGGTGATAAAGAGCAAATTGCTAAAGCGCAACACGTACTGGGTGTCGAGCAAGCCAGCGTCGTTGCTGAAGCTGCAATGAGCCGCGTAGCAAGTAAATTAGCAGGAGAAGTTAATCTAGGACGCATCGTGGTGGCCGGTGGTGAAACCTCCGGTGCGGTTACCAACGCGCTAGGTATCAACGCACTAAAAATTGGGCAGGAAATTGCGCCGGGTGTTCCTTGGACACAGGCCATGGACGCAAACGGAGAGCCGCTGGTACAGCTAGCGCTAAAAAGCGGGAACTTTGGCGGTTCTCACTTTTTCAATGATGCGCTCGAAACCTGAGTAGAACCTACAAACAGCTATTAGGAGAACTAACATGCTTTCGATCAATTGGTTTCAGGATATTTTGGATTTTTGGTTTAAAGAACTCGAACCTAAGCAGTGGTACTCGGGCAGTAATGAATTGGATACCATAATTAAACAACGATTCGAACCAACAGTTCTAGCCCTGGCGAAGGAACTCCCAGTGGAAACTGAAACCAACCCTCACGCCGCTTTGGCTGCGGTGATCGCGCTAGATCAGTTTTCTAGAAACATCTACCGGAAATCAGCTGCCGCGTTTGCCAACGATGCAACCGCTACCCAACTAGCCCGAGCTACCTATGAAAGAGAACACCACAAAGCAATGGATGGCCACGAATTACAGTTTCTATTTATGCCATTTATGCATTCTGAAAATATCGATGACCAAAACTTTGGTGTCGAGCGTTTTACCGAATTGGGAAACGAAAACACTGTGAAATACGCAATAGAACATAGGGATGTCATTAAACAATTTGGCCGATTTCCCCATCGCAACACAGCACTGTCTCGAAGCTCTACAGCCGAAGAAATTGAATACCTCAAAGAAGCTAACACCTACGGACAATAATCGTTTTAGAAACAACCTCTGCATTTTTATGCAAGTTTTTATGCCGACAATAGACCAAACTTATCGGCCTTTCAGTTTACACATGTTTACAAACACTTAAGGAGTTAACGCTTCTTGACAGTTGCCCTAATCTTTAGGATAAACCGCCGCCTATAATCGCACCACGCTGAAACGTTGTCGCTTGCAAATTTGATTGCTGCCCAAGTTATGGATTTGACTAGCAGCTCCTGTACAGATTTGTTCTGTACGCGAATCTTCTCTCGATTAGAAGGTATCGACTCCTAGCCAAGTGGTTTCAATCCGATTAGCTCTAAAACGTTAGTGGTGAATTATGAAAGTACACAACAAATTAATTGCAGAATTTATAGGGACCTTCTGGTTGGTTCTGGGTGGCTGTGGTAGCGCTATGTTAGCGGCTACGTTTGGCAATGCCGATGGAATCAATATTGGGTTGGTGGGTGTTTCGCTGGCTTTTGGTTTGACAGTGCTGACAATGGCCTACGCTGTTGGCCCAGTATCGGGTGGTCACTTTAACCCAGCGGTTTCCATTGGACTGTTTGTCGGTGGTCGATTTTCGGGTGGACAATTGGTGCCCTACATTATTTCACAAGTACTTGGCGCCATCGCTGCCGCTGCTGTACTGGCCATCATCGTTACCGGTAACGGATCAGAGATCGGCACGTTAGCGTCGAACGGCTATGGTGAAGCATCACCGGGTAAGTACAATCTGCTGGCTGTGCTCATTACAGAAGTCGTTATGACCGCAGCATTTCTGTTTATCATTTTGGGTGCTACCGATGAACGTGCCGGGACTGCTGCCGGGTTTGCCCCGATTGCTATCGGTCTTGGCTTGACGCTTATCCACCTGATCTCTATCCCAGTATCGAATACTTCTGTGAACCCTGCTCGGAGTACCGGTCCAGCCTTGATTTCAATGGACGCCACGGCATTGACGCAGCTTTGGGTATTTTGGGCGGCTCCCATTGTAGGTGCCGTTCTCGGCGCAATCCTTTACAAGATGACGCTGGCGGGTGGCCGCTTCGACGCAGAAGCGAGCTCTTAGTTGTAAAACATCTGCACAGAGAATCATCTGTGTGATCGATCCGATACCCCTACTGGGCGGCTTGTTCTGCGAGCCGCCCTTTTTTAAATACAGAATCCGCGCGATGGGACTTTGTTGTTCTAACTCCGTTTGCTCCGATCCTGGCTTCCTTCGCACAGCTTTAGCCATTCAGAAACCGTTTTGACATCCGCGTCACCTCGCCCTTCCCGATGAAAGGAACTGAACGGGATGATTCTGGCCACTTCGCTCTAAAAGCCGAAATTGTTAACACTATTTGCGGCCTGAGCAACACATTGGGAACTATCGGAAAACGCCTACACCTAAGAATCTATTGACTCTATATAATGCAACGGCAGCCCAGTTGGGCCTTCTGGCGTCTAATAGGTAACTCATCACATGAAGGATCAATTCAAGCTGACTCTGAGCCTGGCTCTATTAGGGCTAGTACTGCCAATGAGCGCCTGTAGCGCCGCCAGAGCTAAGCCGATCGACACAGCTCCCCCGGCTCCCCAGCTGGCTCAATCTTCTGCAACCACCGAATTAGCCGCGCCGGAATCAACGTCTGAATCGTTACGAACAGAAAGCCAGAGCTCTGGGATCTCGCCCATTGCTGCGTTAAACATTGATCCAGATTTAAACATGTGTGAAGGCCTCGTGACTCATACAGAGCGCATGGCCATTAAGGCCGTGGCCAAACCACCCTATCTAAAGCACTATCGTGAGCCGGCGTTTAACACCAAAGTTATTCGCGTCACAAACAGCCGAAAGGGCGAATCACAAAAACCTGCTTACAGCACCATGCAAGCCTGGAATGCAGATGAATCTCTGTTGATGCTCTATCGAAGTGGGCTCGATCAAGGCACTCACATCCTTCTGGATGGACACACATATGAGCCGATTCGTGCACTTAACATCGTGCCATCGGATCTTGAGGAAGTGTATTGGAGCCACAAAGATCCGGATATTTTTTACTACGTTAGTAAATATTCCAGCGATATCGGTCTTTTCAAAAAATACAACGTTAAAACGAATAAAACCCGAGTAGTCAAAGATTTTTCCAAACAGTGTGGTTTCAGAAGCATGCCCACCGGCGGTGGTGATGTGCATATGCAATCACTGGATGATGATTTCTGGGGATTTCGCTGTCGAAAGGAGGATGGCAACTGGATTATGCTGACGTATCGAATCAGCACCGATGAAGTTAGCGTGAAAAGAATCGGCGATGGTACGCCTTGGGAAAGCTGGCTTGCGCCCACTCCCGGACCCAGCGGTAAAACACTGTTCTACCAAGGCACCAGCCTGGATCCAGACCTAACCAACATTCGTCACAAGCTGGATATGGCAAAAGCCTGGGAGCATTCTAATGTTGGCCAAACATATAACGGTCAGGATGCTATTTTCTCCACGGTGTTCGATCCTTCTCCCAAAGGATGCGATGGGGACATCCGGCAAGGCGTTGGACACCTCACCGAATTTAATCTTGAAACTGGCAAATGTCGACCGATTATCAGTGAGTCGAACGGCTATCCTTACACAACCAGTGGTACACATGTGTCTGCTCGTGCGATTCACAAACCAGGATGGATCGCGATGTCGAGTGTTGGCTATGATCAATTCCGCTGGTTTACCAATGGCCGCAAAGCACCGGTATTGTTTTCGGAAATCTATTTAGCAAACACCGATCCCGATAATACGGTTATCTGCCGATTGGCCCATCATCGGTCCTACGCTAAGCACGCGAAAAACGCTCCTTACAAAGCCTATTTTGGTGAGCCACACGCCACCATTAGTCCATCTGGAACGCGCATTATTTTTGGCTCAGACTGGTACGATTCCGGTTCCGTCGATAGCTACGTCATAGAGCTTCCCGGCTACCAGAAACCGAACTGAGAGTAACGATTTGTACTGCATCGAAGATGCTCGGCGTTTAGCGAAACGTCGATTACCAAAAATGATATTTGACTTCATCGATGGTGCGGCCGGAGAGGAGTATGCAAAGTTAAACAATCAGCAGTCCCTGGATCAGTTGCGTTTGTTGCCTCGCGGCCTCGTGGACATCACCTCTCGAAGTCAACAAACCCCCTTTTTAGATCAGACCTATTCTTCACCGTTTGGTATTGCGCCGATGGGCATGTGCAACCTTGCCTGGCCCGGTGCAGACCTTATGCTCGCCACCGCCGCGAAAAAACACAATATTCCAGTATGCCTCTCCACTGCCGCATCAACCAGCATCGAAGACATGGCAGCCGTTGCGCAACAACACGGCTGGTTCCAACTCTATGTTGGACAATCGATCGACAATTCTTTAAAGCTGGTTGATCGCGCACTAGCTGCAAACTACCCCGTTCTGATGCTGACCATTGATGCACAACAGGTAGCGATACGCAGAAGGGATAAGCGAAATGGTTTTGGCGCTCCGCTAAAGATCGGGCCCAAACAGTTTTTGGATTTTGCGCTGCATCCGCGCTGGTCACTGACAACGTTGAGTAAGGGCGCGCCTTCTCCGGCTAATATTGCCATTGATGCAGGTGATAAAACGTTTGATAGAAATGCTACTCGCGGCGTAGTGGATCTTGAATTCGTAGCTCGACTTCGTGAGCACTGGCCGCATAAACTCATTGTCAAGGGCGTGTTGTCACCAGATGATGCTGTCAGCCTAAAACAGTGTGGCTGTGATGCGGTGTATGTGTCGAACCACGGTGGTCGCCAATTTGATAGCGCCCCAGCTCCTATCGACCAACTATCAAAGATACGTGCCGCGGTAGGACAGGACTTCCCATTGCTATTCGACAGTGGTGTGCGCAATGGGGCTGCCATTATCAAAGCGTTAGCTAAGGGCGCTAATTTTGTTATGTTAGGAAGACCCTACCTTTACGCTATCGCCGCAGATGGCGAGCGCGGTCTTGATACAGTGATTGAATTGCTGAAAAAGGACGTGGATGATGCGTTGGCTCAACTGGGCAAACCGGACATTTCGCAAATCGATGATTCGATACTACTCAACTAGCGCAATAGCGCCTGTGTTGTTCGCCACTAAATCGCAATCAAGATAGAGCAGGGAATATCATTCGCGTAGCACTTTCAAACGCAGCTGCTCAATAAGATCTACAGTCCATGGTCCCCCGCAGATAGTCTGCGCACTCGGTACTTGAATAACGTCCGCATCTAGTCCACGACTTTTTATCGCAGGGTGCAGACTTAACGCTTGAGCTCTGGACCAGGTGTCGGGACTATAAGGAGATTCGATGGTGGCATCTGGGTTCAATATCAGCAGCGTTTCTAACGAAATTTGCCCATAGCGGGTTATTCCGACATCAGACGCAACGTTGTGCCAACCAGCCAACTCCAAAACCTCACCCCGTAGACTGTTCTCACCGACGGTATATCCATTCGGATCGTAGACAGCAGCCCGAGGTCGGTGAGAGAGAGACTCACTGGAGAGAGCTTCCACGCGTTGACGAAGCTTTTTAACCAATGCCTCCCCTTTGCGGGATTGTCCAAGCCAAATAGATAGATTAGTTATATTTCCGAGCATCGACTCAATCGAATCGGCAATCGGTAGAATTTCTACTCGCAAACCAACAGCTTCGAGCATGCGCAGCGTATAGCGCGAAGTGTATTGCCCAGCGATGACAATATCAGGCTGCAGGGGAAGCACCTGCTCGACCAGGCCAGTATTAGTTGGATAGCGCTTCGCTAAATCAACATACACTGAACCGCCTTCTTCATGGGATAGATGGGAGAGCGATAAAATCTGCACCGGCTCCGCCAATACCAAGGTCAACTGATCTGCACACAAATTGATAGAAACCACAGTAGGTTTGGCCAACTCGGCGGACGAAGAGGCATCGGAAGCGTAAGTATCAGCCAAAGTAACTGCGATACACAAACAGCCGAGACCGAACATTTTAGTTAACCCTCGGAGTTTGCCATTCACGTTCATAGTGAACGACGCATCGGTACTAGCGTAGGAACCTCTCCATCGAACACAGCCAGCTCTACCCCATACACATCATGTACATTGCGTTCGCTGAGAACATCCAGCGGGGCACCATTGGCCACCACTTGTGCCTCGTGTAACAACACCAATCGATCACAATACCGAGCGGCTAGTGAAAGATCGTGGAGTACGACAATACAGCCTCTACCCTTCGTACAAAACTCACGGAGCAATTCCATCGTTTGTAGTTGATGCCCAATATCCAATGCCGCTGTGGGTTCGTCAGCCAGTAAAACCGAAGGCTCAGACGCAAGCACACGAGCCAGCAATACGCGGTTGAGTTCACCTCCAGAGAGTGTCGACACCGCCTGATCCTTAAGCCCATAACAGTCGGTAGCACGCATCATCTCAGCCACAAGTTGTCGATCAGTCTTACTGACCGATTGCCATCGAGATAAATAAGGTATTCGACCGAGTAACACCAAGTGTTCAGCACTTACAGGCCAATGCGCTGAGGCTAGCTGCTCCATCCAACCCAACAGCTTCGCTCGATCACTGCCTGAATAGGACTCAATCGGTTTGCCTTTTAGCGAAACTTGGCCACTATCAAGCCGGATCAGTCCGGCAAGGCCACTGAGTAGAGTTGACTTACCCGCACCATTCGGCCCAACCAAGCCAACCAATTCATGCGGCGATAGTGACAGAGAGACAGCGTTGAGTATCGACTTACCGCCACGAACCACACTCATGGATTCAGCCGCCAGTAGCGGAGTGGCTCGTGCTATTGAACTATCGATAGCCATCACGCCGACTCCTTAAAATGAGGTGAAGGAAAAAGGGTGCACCAACCAGCGAGGTTAATACGCCGACTTTTAGCGCAACCGGTGATGGTATTAGACGCACGCCTAAGTCGGCAGCAAGCAGCATGGCGCTGCCCCCCAAGGCAGAGCTTAACAACAACCGCCTCGGTTCATAGCCCACCCAGGGGCGTAATAGATGAGGAACGACAAGCCCTATAAAACCGATCATTCCGGTGGTCGCAACACTAGCGCCCACAGCCATAGACACCGCTATAAACACTCGCCAGCGTAATCGGCGCGGATTGATACCCAGGCTCTGAGCGGTGCGCTCACCGAGAGTTAGCGCATCAAGCTGTCGACCAACGCCCACCAGAAGAAACCAACCCAATAGTGTGCACGGTAGCATCAACCAAAAATCGTGAATGGACCGATCACTCAAATCGCCTAACGTCCAGAGCACCAACTCCTGAACAGCATAAGGACTAGGAGCAAAATTTAATAACAGTGACATCGCCGCTGTTGCCATAGCATTGACCGCGACTCCAGATAAAATCAATGTCGTTACGTTGGCATCGCGGCCAGCCAATACGTACACCAAGGTGGTCGCGAGAAGCGATCCGAGCATACCAGCGAGCGGGACACTTTGGGGGTGCAAAAAGCCGGTTCCGAAATACAACACCGTCACCGCACCCAAGGCCGCACCGCTAGCACTGCCGACCAAGCCAGGGCTAGCCAGTGGATTTCGCAACAACCCCTGCATAGCGGCACCGCACAACCCTAACGTAGCACCAGCGACCACTGCGATCAGGGTTCTGGGTAACCGTACTTCACGCAATATGATGACATCTATCGCATCAGGATTACTCCACAACCGCGTTAGCGTGTCGAGTAAGCTAAGCGACTCGGCTCCCACCGACAGGCTCATCACCGACAGTACAACGACTGTCAGTGTTAGCCATAACGTTATCGGCGACGGCGTGTTAACTGCCGCCGTCCACAAATACTATGTGGTTAGGTACAAACTCCGTGTCCACCTTTTCGCCGACTAAGGAATTGTCCTCTGGGTTGATCCGCAGATATCCGGGCTCGATTCCTCCAATACCCACCCAAAGATTACCCGACGGCCCAATAGCAAGACCCGTTAGGTCCATCGACTCCAACCCAGCCACTGCACCATCTTCGAGAAGCCCTGTGGCCACGTTGTATGACCGGAGTGTGTTGTCTTGGTATCCCACAGAGGTAATGACATAACCTCTGGTGTCACCTGCCTGAATGGATGCGAAAAAGAAACCATCGTTGTCAGTTTCAGTGCCATCATCAACGAGTAGATCACGGACATAGGAGTCTGCATCAATAATTTCCACACCGCCCATGTACGGATCGCCGGGCAGTTCGTTGAATACCACATTGATGTTGCCTCGGCCGTTAACTAAAATATCGTTGCTACTAGCCACATATTGCAAAGTGTCCGGATTCAGTGAGGTTAAAGCGATACCATTGAGTCCTTCGCTATTCATGCCGGTAGATATTTCAGCATCAGTTTCTACATCAAACACGGCTACATAGCCTGGGTTAACCGGGTTGAAACCCGTTAGACGCTGAAGCAGTACGAAAAGCTTTCCATTAGCGATAACGCCACTGGTGGCATTAGGTGCATCTTCATCATAAGCACTGATATCTATGCTACCGGTTATAAACTCTGCTTCACTACTCGCTGACGGATTCACTATAAGTATATTGGAGCTTTCGTACTGCAACACATACGCCTTGGTTGCACTGGCGAACACAATGTCGTAGGTATTGGGAGCTGTCTCCTCATTCAACACTGAGTACTGATAAACAGGTGTGGTCAACTCCTCGGTGGTATATCGGGTTATGGATTCCAAATCCAGTCTGCCCACCTGGAACACATCACTACCATTTGTGCGTACGGTGATATCTGACAGAGTTGCAGGGTATGCGCCGGCTGCAGCAATTGTCTCACCGAGTGTGAATCTCTCGATTTGACCAGCATCGAACGTGGGAGTGGCTGCCGAGACAAAGGCAAAACTAGAAGATCCACCGGTGCCGTCGGTTGAGCCGTCGGTGCTCCCACCGTCGGTGCCACCGTCCATTCCACCATCGGATCCACTGTCCGTACCGTCAGACTCACCCACGGAGTCATCTGAGGAACTACAACCGCTTAAGAGAACGGCACTGATCACAAAGACGCTTAACCAGCGAGTCGGTGAATGAGAACGAGAGGATGACAACAGCATGAGCAAGATTCCTTGGTTTATAGTTCAGTGGTGATAGAGAGTGAAAAAGACCGACCTGGACGAGGCAGACCATTAAAGTCTTCGACGTTTTGATCAGTTAAATTGGTAAGCGCTCCACTAATAGTCCAGCGCCCACGGTGCCAATCAACGCCGAGGTTTTGTACCCAGCGGTCTTTCGCGGGCAACACATTGGCCTGGTCATAAAAGCGATTCCAGGCTCCATCGGTTTCTATGAACACTCGTGTATTGTGTTGCGTACGTTGCAGTCGAAAATAAGCACTTTGCTGTGCCTCTCCAGGTAATTGCTTACCGTCGAAGGCATCAAACTCAAGTAGGCTTTTAGCATCTTGCACGGTAACATTCGCGCGCATAGACACTGTCGGAGTAATCGACCAATTAGCACTGAGTTCAACGCCAAGTATTTGCGCTTTCCCTAAATTTATCGTGCGGCCAATGCCGCGGGCATCGTAAACGGTGGAAATCAGTTCGTCCCGCCAACTGGCAAATACCGACGAATCCAACTCTAAGGATTCAGTCGGTTGCCAATGGATACCTATATCGGCGTTGAGGCCTTCCTCCGGTGCAAGGTCACTGTTTCCCGTATATAAACCCCGGCTGGCGAACAATTCATCGAAGGAGGGTTCTCTGTAGTAACGCCCCAGGTTCGCTCTAGCACTCAGCGTATTACTAGCACTATAACGAACACCTAAGCTAGGGCTCAGTTCACCGGCGCTGCGCTCGGCGCTATCAATGCCGGTAATGCGATCATAGCGGTTTTGATGCGACTGCCAGCGAATAGCCGGAACAATCATTAACCTGTCATTCCAATGGTAGCTAACACTTTGAACAGAGGCATTGACACTCTGACGTTGTACTCGATAGTTGAATTGGGTAGCTAGTAAGTCACTCGCCAGTTTGGTTTCTTCACGAACTTCCATACTCACACTGGATGTTCGTGCAGATCCGATATGCTCCCAATAACTCAATAGTCCTTTAGTTTGATTCTCCGAGTCGGTTCGCTTCGCTCCTAACCCAACTTGAGCTAGACTGTCATCAAACAACTCATTTTGGGCGTGCCAATACGCTGTGTGTCGGCTATTCCAATCGCCTATCGAATCGATAGTATGAGTTAATTGCAGTTGCAGATTATCTGAAACTAATTCGGCTTCATTATTTTCAGCATTGCGCCATTCTGGCACTCCTAATTCACGCTGTGTCGTTTGCAGCGTAACATCAGATCGAGACTGTGCTGACCATTGAATACCGGCACGGGCTAATCCACTGACGCGTCGCACCTGAGCATTGTGTCGATTTTGTTGTGTGTCATCATCGGCATTCAAGGGTGTTCCGGCACTATCCAGAAATGAATAATCGTTGTCACTTTGCTGCAAACTAAACGCCCCCACTACATCCCAAGCACCGCTTCTTGAACGATGCAGTAGTTGTGCTTGCTGCGTATTGAAACTGCCAACACCCAACAGCGCAATTGTTGAAGTCTCTTCACGCAACACGGTTGGGCTTCTTAAATTAATAGCGCCTCCGATAGATCCAAAGCCCAACTGTGCTGGACTGGCACCTCTATACACATCAATGGATTCAATGTTCATGAGTTCGAGCATGGATAAATCCACTACGGCATTGCCAGCGCTATTGAGCAACACGCCATCTAGGTACACACCGGTTTGTGCGGCCGAAGCAGCGCGAACTGTGAAGCTGGAAAACGCGCCAAAGCCACCCATTTGCCGACTCTGCACGCCTGCTTCGTGGGCTAAAATATCGCTAACGGTAATATCTCGACGTTGCAACTCTTCTCTGGGGATACGTTGATGGCTACCGGTAAACTCTTCATGCACCACCTCACCGGTGCTGGGATGTTCTGCAATTACCTCAATGGTATCGAGTGCGTTGTCATTTAACGTCAGTAATTGCAGGGAATGATGATGTTCCCCATCAGTAGAAACCGTTGAGTTAGCTAGAGACACAGACGAGCCGACTGCACAGGCAATCGAAAAAATCAGCGTTATGTAGTCGCATGAACCCAAATCGCACGCCCGAATGATGTAAGACCACTGCGAGGGGGCGCGCGAAGATGACAGAGAACGAAGGGTGAGAAAACACCAAAGCCTGCTGTGCTCGCGATACCAAACACCCCGTTTGGTCGTTAGCTTCTTCAGCTTGGCAGGTCTCCTGGCTATCAACGGCCAACGCTAGAGCATTGGCATACTGTCTACCCTTCCCAAAACGTTCTAACGAATCGTTAGTTTGTCTCAGTGGAACTTCAGACAGTGTCGTCGATTACAGTTGCGGGGGCAGCCGAAGCATTTCACTTCGTTCCCTTTGAATCCTGAATCGGAACCGAGCTGAATCTTAATTGTACCTCAGAATCGGAAATTTAAAAGTTCGATTTCGTGACACCTGCCACCCAAGGGGCGACACCGGGTGAGCAGTCCAATGCCAATCTAGACTTTTATTGCAGTCACTGAACCTTCTGTTGCTGTGAAAAAAAGGAGGCCCCAGTAGGCACTTCTGGCAACTCCACAACAAAATGCTCAGAACGAATTTCAGTCGTCTCTGCTCCGGCGACGATCTCACCAGCGATCTTTGTCGGCAAGGGATTTGGCGACAGCGGTAATGCATCAGCAGCAGCGTAACAGCAGATGAATAAAGTTCGGGAACCCATGGAGCGATTTGGTGCTGATCCGTGCAGTAGGCGCGAGTGCATAATGCACGCATCACCAGCCTTGCCTGTGCAAGGAATCGATGCCGCTTGTGCGTTTTTCTCCACCGTCGACCCAACAGCACCGGTGAATACTCCATCGTGCCACAAGCTATGAAGCTCTCCTTTATGGGAGCCTGGGACCACTTCCAACGGACCATTGTCCAAAGTAACATCATCGAGAAAAAACAACACCGTCGCTAGATCAGCGTTCGTGTGCGGTTCAAACATAAAATCCTGATGGTACTTAACAGCAGTAGCTGCGCCAGGTAATTTAGAATTTATCTTGCAATGGTGAAAGCGTATATTAGGTGTGAGTAGCTCAGTCAGTAGCGTCAACGCTCCATTGTTTTTCATGGCCTCGTAGTAAGCTGGAGACATATCCACAGGCGACGCCACGCGTCTCAATGCCGGTTTTGCAGGGTTATGACCGGGCTCGATATCAAATCTCGGTCTGCCATCGTAGGTCTCGCCAAACGGCTCAGTGTGCTGGCGGGAATCTTCCACCCATTCAGTAAATTTAGATTTAAGCGCGGTTAATTGATTTACGCTCAGCGCCTCTCTGACCAGCAGATAACCGGTTTCTTCAAAGTTCTGCTTCATCGCTGCATCGAGCATGGAGGCGTACCTAGGCAAAGTAAGGGAAATGAGGCTGATTCAGGTATCAATTCACAGCATATCCTGAAGACTTCTTGGTAGTCTAAGGACTGCTGAAATCATACTAAACCTCCCCCGCCACCTCAAACCAGAGAACAGCCAATGATTAGACTTGCCAGTCTCATACTGTGTGGAATCAGTCTGATTGCCTGCGGTGGCGGTGGTAGTGGCGATAACAGTGCGATGGAGGACGATCAAATTCCCGTTCTACCAGTTGAAGACACCGGCGAGATCGACTGCTCAGTGGAATCAGTAAATGAGTGGGTCTACTCGGCCATGCAGGACTACTATCTTTTCTATGATCAAGTCCCGGTGGTCGATCCTTCCGAATTCTCTTCCCCACAACAATTACTTGATGTACTCCGAGTGGATCCGCCAGATAGATTTAGCAGTGTTGTCGATTTAACCGAAGTCAGCCCTGGGGTTCCCACCGATAATTTTAATCAAACTAATTTCGGATTAGTGGTTAGCCGAGCAACGCTGAGCAACACCGGCGAAGAAGTTTTGTTAGTCACTCGTGTCTATGGCGGATCCCCAGCGTCTGAAGGCTCGATTTTGCGTGGTGATCTGATTACTGCTCTCAATCAGGTGCCTGTCAGTGAATTGCGTAATCAACAATTGTTCAACTTGATTAATGGCATCGATACTGAGTTTCTCGATTTAGACCTAATTCAACGCGCCGATGGTGAGCGCCGCACCGAACGACTAGCTCGCGCTACCTATGCCCTCACTGCTGTTCCAGAGCATCGTGTATACGAACTGGATAATGGCATACGCGTTGGGTTTGTTGAAATTCAGTTTTTCTTCGGGGATGTGAACGAGCGAATTCGCAATGTAATGGCGGATCTGGATGGGCGCGATATTGATGAGTTAGTAATTGATCTACGCAGCAATCCTGGTGGATCACTCGATTCTTCGATTACACTCATATCCAACATTGCCGGAAGCGATTTCTCAGGCCAAACGGCAGCCACTCTGAGCTTTAACGACAAATACAGTGACTCAGACACCCGCATTGCCTTTAGACAAACAGCAAGCTCACTCAATCTACCGAGATTGTTGGTATTAACCTCCCAAGGCACAGCCTCGGCCTCCGAAATAGTGGTGAATTCGTTAAGACCGTATATCGACGTTGTCACTCTAGGCGACACCACAGTAGGAAAATACTTTGGCTCTATCGCGAACGAACGCTGTGACCAGCGTCTTTCGGCGATGGAGGTGTCTATATCCAACGCCGCAGGTGAAACTTACCCTGGCGGGCTAGCCCCAGATTGTCCGATAATCGACAGTTTTTCTGGTCCGAGCGGATCGGATCGAGACAGCATGATGGGCGCAGCTGTTGGCTACATCCTAAACGCAACGTGTCCGGCCGTCGCAGCGCGCTCAAACCTAACCACCAGCGCCCACACCACCCAGCCCCTATCCGAGTACCCCCTAACGCTCAAGCCCCGCTAATCCCCTTTGGGTCAGACCCGAAGGGGTCGGACCAAGAGGGGTCGGACCACGGTTTTGGCCTAACACAAATGGTGTTGAGCAATCGGATATATCTTCACCGTTTTACTCCCTGTCTCTTAATGAGCTGATAACAGCGACAAAACAGAGGCATTAAGCGAGCGAATTAGAGCTCAAACTGTACTAAATTCTATTTATTACAGGCAGTTATCGTGGTCCGACCCGAGTGATGGTGGAAAAATTAAGAGTGTTGGTGGATTCCCGCAAGTTTGAGTGGGTGATTACGGCATTGATTGTGATTAATGCCGTGACGCTGGGATTGGAAACCAGTGAAACCGCTCAACAGGAAATCGGCGGCTTTCTCCATACCGTGGATAAATGGCTTCTGATCGTGTTTACCATTGAACTAGCGATACGTATTTTTGTTTATCGATGGTCCTTCTTCAAAGATCCTTGGTGTCTGTTTGATCTTGCCGTCGTAGGCATTTCGTGGGTACCGACAGCTGGCGGGCTATCGGTTCTTCGAGCCCTTAGAATCTTACGCGTATTGCGTATCATCAGCTTAGTGCCCTCTTTACGTAAGGTGGTAGGAGGTTTGGTTGCAGCCCTGCCCGGCATGGGCTCGATTGTCTTACTACTGTCATTAGTATTTTATGTATTCTCCGTGATGGCCACCAAGCTATTCGGGGCTGAATTCCCGGAATGGTTTGGCGACATCGGCCTCTCGGCCTATTCACTATTTCAAATTATGACGTTGGAGAGCTGGTCTATGGGAATTGTAAGACCGGTCATGGAACAGTTCCCTTATGCCTGGGCGTTTTTTATACCGTTTATTGTATGCACTACCTTTACGGTTTTAAATCTCTTTATTGGAATCATCGTATCGGCGATGCAATCGGAACATGAGGACGCGGCCACTCAGGAAAGAGAACAGATGCAAAACGAACAAGAGCTCATACTAAATGAAATCAGAGCTCTTAGAAAAGAGGTCGCACACTTACGAACTAACGAATGATCGGTGCCTGACCTGCAACAGATTTACCCCTTTTGCTACAACCAACCCTCTTTCTTGAGCTCCTCGTGCACTTTCTCGGCCAGAGCCCTATAACCCGCTTTGTTGAAATGTACAGTATCGGACTTCATCGAAGGTTGTTTGATCAGCTTGGCAATAATGCCTTTTTCCAGGACCACTCCATGATCTTCGGCCAAATCCGTGTAGACAGAGGAACAAGAGGAGAACAAAGATTTTTCAGGAAGGCAAAGCATAAGAAGTTCAGCACCCGATTTTTCAATCAGACTTATCATGCTCAGTAAATTGGATTGCAAGTTCACCTTGCTTTGATTGCGAAGAATGTCATTTCCGCCATGTAGCAGTAGCACCAAATCAGGGTTGCTGGATTCCAGCACCTGTGGCAAGCGTCGTAATCCAGCGGCACTCAATTCACCTGACACGCCGGCATTAACCACCTCCAATCCACTAATTTGTGCTAATACACTGGGATAGCTAAAACTCTCTGATACTCCTTTGACACGCGTTAAGCTGTCTCCAAACGCTAAT
>JAHQVR010000050.1 GCA_019634245.1 Gammaproteobacteria bacterium | reverse complement strand
GGCCGGTAGCTAGTCACAAGGCTAAGACTCTCGACGACTATGTCGTATATTTTCCAGCCGTTTTTTTCTCTTAGTTTGTAGACAACGGGCACTTTGGATCCATTGGCTTGATTGAAGGTGGAGCGTACAACGGCTCGATCCTCACGATTCTCAGGCCTAAAGGGTTCGAAATCCATGGTCTCACCGGAATATTCAGTCAAGGCCTGGGTATAGGTACCCAACAGCATATTCTGGAACTCAACCACTAAATCTGTTCGTTGTTCAGCCGTTGCTTTCTTCCAATGTTTGCCGACCGTTAGCTTCGTCATGGTGTCAAAATCGATGTGCTTGACAAACAACTCATTGACTTTGGCATCCAACAAGGCCGGATCTTTCTTAACTGCGTCTTTATTCTCATCGAGAAACGCTACCATCTGGCCGATCGCCTGCTCGACAAGCTCTTGAGCCGGGTGCTCGGCCCAGGCCACCGATGCGCTCATCCAGAGAGCCATCACCAATAAAACTGTCTTGATCCGTTTCAACACTTTTTAAGTCCTCTTGCAAATCTTAGGATTCAGCCACCGCTGCCTACCTATTCATCATGACTTGACCAATCAGGCGTTCCAGAACCAAAGCCGATTGAGTCAATTCAATATCAGTACCAGCTTCCAAATAATCTTCCTCAGCGCCCGGCTCTAGCCCAATATACTGCTCTCCTAGTAGCCCTGCCGTGTAGATAGCCGCTGAGGTATCTGTGGGAAAGCTGTCGTACTTATTATTGATGGTCAGAGTCACTTTCGCCTCGAAGGTTTCCGGGTCGTATTCAATATTTGACACCTGCCCCACTCTGACACCACTGGCAGAGACCGGTGCTCGCACCTTTAAACCACCTATATTGTCAAAGCTCGCAGTGACTTCATAGCCCCCGCCACCTGTCAAACTAGCTAGATTGCTGACTTTCATTGCAAGAATGAAAAGGGCGGCAAAAAACAGCGCCATAAACAACCCAACCAATATCTCTACCGATCTTGAATTCATCTAGATTCCTACCGAGTAAACATTATGGCGGTGAGCACGAAATCCAATCCGAGCACCGCTAAGGAAGAAAAAACCACAGTACGAGTGGTTGCGCTGGCGACACCTTCAGAGGTGGGAATGCAATCTGCTCCCTGGAAAATCGCAATCCAGGTCACCACAAAACCAAACACCAAGGCCTTTATCAGCCCGTTTAATACATCTTCTTTAAACGCGATGGATGACTGCATTTGCGACCAGAAGGCACCGGTATCTACCCCTAAGAGTTCGACACCGACCAAATGGCCTCCAATAACGCCCACCGCACTGAACATGGCAGCCAACATCGGCAGCGCTAAAAAACCTGCCAGCATTCTGGGTGCGAATATACGTTTATTGGGATCGACCGCCATCATTTCCAAGCCCGACAATTGCTCGGTGGCTTTCATTAGCCCGATCTCGGCAGTCATCGCAGATCCTGCTCGACCGGCAAACAATAGGCCTGTCACAACTGGCCCCAATTCTCTGACTAAGGTTGCCGCCACTACGATACCCAGGGATTCTTCGGCGCCAAAGGCCACCAAGGTGTGATAACCCTGCAAAGCGAGCACCATGCCCACAAACAATCCGCTGACCAAAATAATCGACAAAGTCATTACACCGGTGGCAAACAACTGTTTGATGACCAATGAAAAGCGCGCCGGCAAACTCAGAACACCTAACAGTACGGCAGCCAGAAAGAGATGAGCCCTACCCAGACTCTCAAACAACCCGAGCCAAAATTTTCCAAATTGCGCCAAACGGTCCATCATGTCGGCACACTCGGGCGAAATAAATCGTCGGTATACGCTGGCGCATCGAGCTGAAACGGCACGGGACCATCTGCATGTCCGTTCATAAATTGCCTAACCCATTCAGACTCGGAGTGTTGCAATGCCTCTGGTGTACCTGCCTCGACAACCTTACCTTCCGAGATAATCACTCCATAATCGGATATCGACATAGCTTCTTGTATATCGTGCGAGACCATCAGCGATGTTAACCCTAAGGCCTTATTGACCGTTTTTATCAGCTCCAACAACACACCCATAGAAATCGGGTCCTGACCGGTAAATGGCTCGTCGTACAAAATCATCATCGGATCGAATACTAAAGCTCTCGCCAATGCCACGCGTCTGGCCATACCACCGGAGAGTTCCGCAGGATACAAATCGCGCGCACCACGCAGGCCCACCGCATGCAGTCGCATCAATACTAAGTGGCGAATCAAAGGCTCTGGTAAACCTGTGTGTTCTCGCAATGGGAAGGCGACGTTGTCGAATACACTTAAATCGGTCAGCAAGGCTCCAGATTGGAATAACATGCCCAAACGTTTTCGTAAGTCGTAAAGTTGCTTCCGGCGAAGCTTCGCGACATTCTGCCCGTCTACAAACACGGAACCTTGTGCTGGCTTTAACTGGCCGCCGATAATTTTCAACAGCGTCGTTTTGCCAGTGCCACTAGGGCCCATTATGGTGGTGATCTTGCCACGCGGAATCGCAATATCCAGACCGTTGAAAATCTTTTTCGTGCCTCGAGAGAAATGCAGATTCTCTATACGCACTATTGTGGATCCAGAATGGTGAGTGTCGATCACTTGGCTCATCTTGATTTACCCGCATCAAGTGTACCAAGCCTAACGATTCAAGGCCGTCACAACGTGTACCTGTTTGTAACCTCATCTTTGACAGAGTAAATACGGGGAACTTCTGCGGTTACAATCCAATCAACTACAATGTTTTGAGTCTGTTTTGGCCCGTAAAAGGCACCAAAACCGACATTTAAACGCTCTATCAGGCCATTTCGATGCACTGTCAGAAACACGTAAAGCGCGCAGGCTTAGGCTTTCTGCTCAGCCTGCCATTGATTCTCGGTGGTTGCGCCAGCAACTCGGCGACAGGTCCGGTCTATGATCCATTCGAAAAGGTCAACAGGGGTATTTATCGTTTTAATACAGTATTAGACGATGCGATTGTGCAACCGGTAGCCAAAGGCTACAAAGCCGTAGTCCCCGACCTAGTAGAAACCGGCGTCACAAACGTATTTAGCAACTTAGGCGAAGTCACAACTATCGCCAACGACCTTCTGCAATGCAAATTTTCTCAAGCGGTTGAAGACACGGGTCGTTTTTTCGTCAACTCCACCTTGGGTGTACTCGGTATTATCGATGTCGCCACCGCGCATGGGCTTAGTAAAAACGACGAAACCTTTGGCCAGACGTTGGGGGTCTGGGGCATCGGTGAAGGACCCTTTATCATGCTACCGTTGCTTGGCCCGAGCAATGGTCGAGCCACGGTTGGGCGTTTTAGTGACGGTGTAACCACAGCCTACACCACACAAATTGACCATAATTTAACGCGTTTTAGTGCCCAGGCAGTGGATATCATAAACACTCGAGCGCAGTTGCTGTCGGCAGGTCGTCTGCTGAACTCAGCGGCTCTAGACCCTTATCAGGTATTGCGAGATTTCTGGGTCTTGCGGCACCGCAATGCCACTTGGGACGGCCAAAAAACCGTGGCTATTGGCGACGGAACGACCGGCGACGAACTCGACGAACTCGACGAACTCGACGAACTCGACGAACTCGATGAACTCGATGAACTCGATGAACTCGATGAACTGGACGAACTCGATGAACTCGATGAACTGGACGAACTCGAGAGACAGGACGAAGCCTAGTTGAATGAACTTGATAGACTCGAAGACTGCGATCATGTCAGCAGCGATGCAGCGCTACAATGAGTGAACACAGCAAGCACACCAGCCGCCCGCTCAAAGACGCCGCCGCTGTTTGCGCCCAAGCCAAACAAGTATTGGCTATCGAATCTGCTGCCATAGCGGCACTAGAAAACCGCATTGACAAACACTTTATCGCTGCCTGCCACGCCTTACTCAATTGCACAGGTCGAATAGTGGTTTGCGGTGTGGGCAAATCTGGACATATCGGTCATAAAATAGCGGCAACACTTGCCAGTACGGGCAGCCCAGCGTTCTTTGTGCATGCAGCAGAAGCTAGCCATGGCGATTTGGGTATGCTGCAACAGGGTGATGTCCTGCTTGCCATTTCCTATTCAGGCACATCCCAAGAACTCCTGACGCTCATTCCAGGGCTCAAACGCATGGGTGTACCCATCATTAGTTTGTGTGGCGAGTCAGAATCCCCTTTGGTGCAAAGCAGTGATATTTATCTCGATGTCAGCGTATCTCAGGAAGCCTGTCCTTTGAATTTGGCGCCTACGGCTAGCACCACTGCCACTTTGGCTATGGGTGACGCTTTGGCGATATCACTACTTCGCGAAAGAGGCTTTGATGAAGGTGATTTTGCCCGGTCTCACCCTGGTGGCCGTCTAGGTCGACGATTACTTTTACGCGTCTCAGATATTATGGTCACGGGAGATCAACTGCCTGTGGTTAGTGAAACCTCCACACTCTCTGACGCGCTTCTTGAAGTCACAAATAAAGGGCTGGGCATCGTTGCGATAGTGAGTGATGAGAATGTGCTGCGTGGATTATTCACTGATGGTGATTTACGTCGAACCATTGATCGACAAATTGATATACGGACAACGCTTATCAAGAACGTTATGACAACGGGTGGGCAAACGATTGAAGCTGAAGCGCTAGCGGTGGATGCCTTAGGCAAAATGCAGCAGTACAAAATCACTGCTCTTATGGTATTAAAAAATCAAAAACTACATGGCATTGTCACCATGCATCAATTATTGGCCTCAGGGGTTGTCTAGAGCCATGACCCAGCTTGTAGATACGCTACTGGACAATCTGGAAAAAAACGCCGGTGCGAAAGTGATGGAGAAAGCGCAAGCGATTCAGCTTCTGGTTATGGATGTCGACGGTGTTCATACCGATGGCGGACTCATCCACGGCGCAGAGGTAGCACAGTTCAAGCGGTTTCATGCTCGCGATGGCTTCGGAATGAAGTTATTGAGAAAACACGCAATACCCATGGCCTTTATCACTGGCCGTACCTCCCAGGTTGTTGAGGAACGAGCCTCAGAAATTGGCGCTACCATTTGCCTGCAAGGTATTCAGGAAAAAGGCCCGGCACTGCTACAAGTCTGTGAAGAAATGAACATGGCCCCTGCACAGACCGCCTACATTGGTGACGACCTTATCGACCTGCCCGCCATGCAACACGTAGGCCTTGCTATCGCCACCGCGGATGCCCACCCGTTGGTGGCAGCCGTCGCACACTGGCAAACTTCTCAGCCGGGTGGCAGCGGTGCTGTACGCGATGCTTGTGAGCTAATTCTGCACGCGCAGGGAAAGCTCAGATCGGTGTACGCAGATTATTGGCCATGCGACTAGGCAAATTTTTACACTACTGGCCGATTGTGCCGTTGCTCATTGTGGTTTTGGTCGCCCGTGAGTGGGCTGAAACGTCGCAGCCTGAAATCGTCAAGGAGGACACCATAGACATGCGTGAAACGCGTGCTGACTACTACCTTGAAGAGTTTACCACGCGTCGCTTTAATGCCAACGGCTCGCTGGAATATCGGATAACCGGCCGAACGCTCGCTCACTATCCTGGCGAGAACGTCTCGGAAATTACGGAACCCAAGGTAAGCTTGTATCGTCCTGGAATCGAATGGCATATGGAATCAGATCGCGGTGATTTCACCGAAGACCCAGAAGTCTTCACCCTTCACGGTAATGTCGTGGTCAGGCGCTCTGCAGACAGTGAAAGCGAAGTGTTGATACAGACCAGCGACCTGCAAGTATTAAACGATGCGAACGAGGTGCAGACCGATCAACGAATCGATATCGTTGCGGAAACCTGGCATTTGAGCGCCGAAGGCTTGCAGTCTGCGATCGACGAAGGCAAGCTGGTCCTACAATCTAACGTGGTCGGGCACTTTGAATCACCCTCTCAGCCCACGTTGGATCAATCACTGGGTAATTAACCGACGCAGGGCAACATGTTGAATCCTTCTTTTAAAGAACTGGTACATTCACTCAGGCTTTGGTTAGCGTTAACTCTGTGGCTGTGTTTAACGATTGGCTCCACCGCGCACGCTAAAAAGAGCGACCTCACTCAACCGATTGATGTGAGCGCCGATCGATCGGAATATGATGAAGTTCGAGGCGTGCAAACTCTTTTGGGCAATGTGGAAATTACCCAAGGTACGATGAAGATACAGGCTCAAAGAATCGACATCTTTCTGGCCGATAACAAGCTCAGTAAAATCGAAGGTTCTGGCAGTCCCATTCGTTTTGAACAAGAAAACGAAGCCGGCGAACTCGTTGTCGGTCAAGCCAATCGCATCAGCTACGACGCCATTGGCAGTGTTCTCATTTTAGAAGGTAATGCCACGCTCTCACAACCCAAGCAGGAATTAACTAGCGAGCGCATAGAATTTAACGCATTAACCCAGAAAGTCAGTGCGGAAGGTGGCGCAGACAGCCGAGTAAACATTCGCATTCAGCCCCCTAGCGGCAATTGATCGAAGCACGTTCTACAACGATCACCAACAGCCTCGGGGCGCTCATGACACAACGGCTGATAGCCAAAAATCTCCACAAAGCCTATAAAAAGCGACGCATCTTGGAAGGTGTGTCATTAAGTGTTGAAAGTGGAGAAGTCGTCGGCCTGTTGGGACCGAACGGTGCGGGAAAAACAACCTGCTTTTATATGGTGGTTGGGCTCGTAAAGCCCGACCAAGGTCGGATATTGATAGACACTCTGGACATCACCGATTTCCCGATTCATGCCCGGGCTCGTCAGGGCGTAGGCTATCTTCCCCAAGAGGCTTCGGTGTTTCGTCAACTAACGGTGGAGCAAAACATCAATGCGATATTGGAAACGCGCAAAGACTTAGTCAAGGCAGCCAGGCGTGACGTTCTAGAATCGCTGCTGGAGGAGCTGCAAATTTCTCACATTCGAGAAAGTTTGGGTATCGCGTTGTCAGGTGGTGAACGTCGGCGAGTCGAAATAGCACGAGCCCTTGCAGCGGACCCAGCCTTTATCTTGTTAGACGAACCGTTTGCGGGTGTCGACCCTATCTCGATCATCGATATACAGCGCATTTGTACCCATCTTAAAGAGCGTGGTATTGGTGTACTGATTACCGATCACAACGTCAGGGAAACCCTGGGAATTTGCGATCGAGCCTACATTTTGAGCCATGGTAATTTGATCGCTGAAGGCCCCCCTGATGTGGTGCTGGCAAACAAAGAAGTACAAGAAGTCTATTTGGGCGAGGATTTCAAACTCTAAAGCGCCAATCACGTCATCTGTTTGGCAGGCAGCTGACGCACATGTCGATTGTATTCCCGCCTGCTTGAACCATACTCAATAGTCACTTTCCGTGCATAACGCTGATGACCGATAGGTCAGTTTGTTGGCGCTTTAGTGCACGGCGGAAAACTTCACAAAAAACAGTGCCGGAAACTCCATGAAACAGTCATTGCAAGTAAAGATGGGCCAGCAGTTGGCCATGACCCCCCAACTGCAACAAGCCATCAAACTGCTGCAACTATCCACACTTGAATTGCAGTCCGAAATTCAAGAAGCACTCGAAAGCAATCCGATGCTGGAGATCAGTGAAGAGGAAGGTACGGACAGGAATAACGCTGAGGCTACCGAGGCAGAACTCAAGGAAGCTAAGCGAACAGAGGAAAAACGCGAGAACATCGGTGATGACACTCACGCTGAAGAGATCATCATCGAGCGAATGGAAGCCATGCCAGAATCACAGACTGAAGTGATGCCCGAAGAGCTCCCTGTGGACAGCGTCTGGGAGGACGTTTATGACAACGCGCAGCCGGCACCCATGGTGGGTGGGCCAGACGGAGAAACTCGTGACTTCACCGAGTTTCACAACAACGAATTCTCCAGCATTCAAGATCACCTGCTGGAACAGGTGAATTTCTCCTCTCTATCTCAGCGTGATAAGACGATTGCCGAAACCTTGATCGATGCTATCGACGATCGAGGTTACCTCGTAGATACGTTGGATGTATTGATCGAAGGCCTTAACCGCGACATCACAGACGTTGAGCAGCACATCGATGTTAACGAAGTCGAGGCCGTGTTAAGACACATTCACTATCTCGAACCTGCCGGGTGTGGTGCCAGAGATGCTAGTGAGTGCATGCTAATACAACTACAGCAGCTTCCCGAAACTGAAGAGGTGGAAAACGCCAAACGTTTGGTTGCCGATCATCTTAGCTTACTGGCTGCTCGTGACTACTCGCGCATGCGTCGACTACTTAAAATAACAGAAGATCAATTGCACGCTGCTATTGATGTAGTGCATAAAAAAGTTAACCCACATCCTGGTCGTCAAGTGGTGAACGATCACGACCAATACATTGTTCCAGATGTTTTTGTAAAGAAAATCAAAGGTGTTTGGCGCGTTGAATTAAACCCGGATATTGCACCTCGGTTGGGCATTAACTCTTTGTACGCCGGTATGGTAAAACGTGCGGATAAATCTGATGACAACAATTTTTTACGTAATCACTTACAAGAGGCACGCTGGTTTATTAAAAGCCTGCAAAGCCGAAATGAAACATTATTGCGCGTAGGCACTGCTATTGTGGAGCGTCAAAGAAGCTTTTTAGAATACGGCGAGGTGGCCATGAAGCCACTGGTTCTAAGAGATATTGCTGAACAACTCGAACTCCATGAATCTACCATTTCTCGTGTTACAACGCAAAAATACATTCACACCCCACGCGGTATCTTTGAATTCAAGTATTTTTTTTCCAGTCATGTATCAACGGCGAACGGCGGTGAGTGTTCGGCTACCGCCATTCGCGCAATGATTAAGAAGTTTATTAGTGAAGAAGATCGCACAAAACCCTTGAGTGACAGCAAAATTGCGAGCAAACTAGTAGCCGACGGTATTCAGGTGGCCCGTCGCACGGTCGCCAAGTATCGTGAGTCCATGGGCATTGACCCATCGAATGAAAGGAAACGCTTAAATTAGTCGATTAAAAATGTAACAAATGAAGACAGCTGCATGGTTATTGACCATGCACTGTCACATCAACAGCTGGGAAGACCTGTTCAGTAAATTGGTCGATAAATTTGCCTTTTTTAATTTACACGTCGACTCAGCCTCTTCACAACAACTGGAGAAGCGTATGAATCTATCTGTTACCGGACATCATGTTGAAGTCACCACCTCAATGCGCAACTACGTCAAGGAAAAGCTGGCCCGTCTTCAGCGACACTCCGAAAATCTCAACGATGTACATGTCATCCTCTCGGTCGAAAAACTACGTCAAAAAGCCGAAGCCACCATTCATGTAACGGGGGCAAAAATATATGCAGATTCCACCCGGAGCGATATGTACACGTCCATCGATCTACTGATAGATAAATTGGACAGGCAATTGATCCGACACAAAGAAAAACTCAAAGACCACCACAGAAAAGAAAAAGAATCACTGGCAAGCTAGTCCCTAGGCTTTTCTAATTTGCTCAATAAGCGCACAATAGCGTCTGACTCATAACAACTGTCCGGCCCAGCCCTACGGGCCGGACTCTATTCCCAACAAAACTCATCCCAAGTATTCATTCAATTTCATGGATTTACCCGATCTTTTGGACACCTCGCGCATCGCCTGCCAGGCCGATGTCCGCAGTAAGAAACGAGCGCTTGAGCTGGTCGCATCGCTGCTCACCGAATCGATTGACGATGAAGAAGCGTCAGAAATGCACATTCTTGATGCGCTGAACACGCGCGAGCGCCTGGGCAGTACAAGCTTGGGCCACGGTGTGGGTCTGCCGCACAGTCGCTGTGCTTACGTTGATCAGCCAATCGCCGCTCTACTCACCACCAAGAAAGGTGTTGACTATGACGCCTCTGATGGCCAACCGGTGGATCTGGTGGTGGGCTTGCTGGTTCCCGAAGACTGCAATGATGAGCACCTAGAAATTTTGGCATCGCTTGCCCGGCAATTTAACGATGCTAGTTTCCGCTCAAGACTCCGCACTTTCGAGCAACCGGAGGAACTTTTTTCCAGCATCCGTGGCGATGAAAGTGACGTGCCGGGCGAACCAGCTGACAAAAATGGCGCGATAGAGGACACTAATCGGGGAAACAAACACAATCCGTAAAAGTCCGGGGGCAAGATAACCGATCCAGGCCCTCACAAAGGCGCTGTCACCATCATGATGCAACTAGTGTTTATAACAGGCCTATCCGGCTCAGGAAAGAGCGTGGCACTGCACACTTTGGAGGATGAGGGATTTTATTGCATCGATAATTTGCCTACAGATATTTTGCACGATGTGCTTGATCGCTTGATGGCAATCCAAAGCGATACCTATCAAAAACTGGCTATCGGTGTCGACATGCGTAGCGAAAGAAACTGCACCGATGGTTTATTGCAGCTGTTTAAAAAATACAGCTCTCGAACCGATGTCAGTATTCAGGTGCTCTTTCTGGATACCGATCGAGGTGTGCTGAGCCGCAGATTTAGTGAAACTCGGCGTCTTCATCCACTCAGCGGCACCGATCTGCCACTGGCGACCGCTATAGATACTGAAGCTCGTCTGCTGGTGGATGTAAAGGCCGCCGCTGATCATGTCATTGACACCAGTTCGTTAAGTGCAGCAGAACTTTCCGAAATCATTCGGCAGCATGTGTTGGATCAACCCGCCGGCACATTGCTGCTGGTGTTTCAGTCGTTTGGATTTAAAAATAGAATTCCTACCACAACCGATTATATTTTCGACGTACGCTGCCTACCCAACCCGTATTGGGAGGCGCAGCTGCGCGACTATACCGGCAGGGACCAACCCATCATTGACTTTTTAGATAGCAAACCTGAAGTCACCAGGATGTATGAACACATTCGTGATTTTCTCGCCCCTTGGCTGCCTGAGTTTGCCAATGGCAATCGCGCGTATTTAACTGTATCCATCGGCTGCACAGGCGGTCGTCATCGTTCGGTGTATATCTCTGAGCGATTGGCCGAACATTTTCGGCAGAGTATGAACAACGTATCGCTGAGGCACCGTGAGTTGAGCTAATGGTCGTGCAACGGACACTCAAAATTGTCAACAAACTAGGTCTACATGCACGAGCGGCCGCAAAACTGGTCAAATTAGCCAGCACGTTTGAGGCAACCATAGACATAGTCAAGGATGAACAACGCGTGGATAGCAAAAGCATCATGGGAGTCATGATGCTCGCTGCCAGTTGTGGATCTTCTGTCACACTTTACGCCGAAGGTATTGACGCGCAAGCCGCCGTCGATGCCATTACCGATCTGATTGGCCGTCGCTTCGATGAAGACGAATAGAGAAGGTTCCAGATAATGAGCCTGATGTTCAATGGCATAGGCGTATCACGCGGTATAGCCATCGGCGAAGCCCACGTGCTCAAGAGACATCAAATTGATGTCACAGAGCGACACCTAGCCAAATCCGCCATACCGAACGAGATCAAGCGTCTAAAAAAAGCGCTGAAGGCGGCTCGGACGAAGCTCAGCAAAGCGCAGGAAGCGATACCAAAAGATGCGCCCAGCGAAGTGAGCGCATTTCTGGAGACCCATCTACTCATGCTCGATGACAGCCTGTTGTCGCAAAGGCCCATCGAGATTATTAAAGCCACTCAATGTAATGCCGAGGCTGCCCTACAACAACAGCGTGAGGCGTTAGCCAAAGTCTTCGAATCGATGGAAGACCAATACTTGGCCACTAGAATCGACGACATCAATCACGTGATCAACTCGGTGTTGAACGAACTGGATGAAACCAAAGAGGCGTTAGCGTTCGACCAATGGAAAGGTCAAATCGTCATTGCCGACGATTTAACTCCGGCAGATACGGTCAATATGCAAAACCATGGTGTTGCTGGGTTCGTAACTGAGACTGGTGGGCAGCTCTCCCATACGGCCATTTTGGCACGAAGTTTAGGCATACCTGCAATCGTCGGCATCCATAACATCCGTCAATACGTCAAACCGGGTGAAACTCTCTCGATCAATGGTGGCACAGGCATGGTCCTCGCCGCTCCGACTCAGGAGATGTTGCTCCGGCTTAAAAGGCAGCAAAAGGACTATCGAGCCAGCCAAAGAGAACTCTCTAAGCTGGTTGATGAAAGGGCCGTTACTGTCGATGGTGTCGAACTAAATCTCTCTGCCAATATTGAAATTGAAGATGACATAAAAGCACTTAAGCGGGTCAATGCTCAGGGGGTGGGGCTCTATCGAACAGAATTTTTGTATTTGAATCAGGAACACATACCCACTGAACAAGAGCATTATCGGGTGTATACAAAAGTGCTCAGAGCGCTCAAGGGTGCGCCATTGACGATCAGAACCGCTGATCTGGGAGCTGACAAAAACCCTACGCACGACTTTGGCTTTCGGCCGGGACCATTAGCCCATAATCCAGCTATGGGATTGCGCGGCATTCGTTTATGTCTGAGCGATCACTCGCTCTTGATACCTCAATTTCGAGCCATTCTCCGAGCGTCGGCAAAAGGCCCTATTCGTATCCTGCTGCCAATGCTGACAAATGTGTTGGAGGTGAAACAAACACTTGAGCTACTCAATACGGTAAAACAGTCCCTGCAAGAGCAGGGAGTTGAGTTTGATCGCAACATTCCAGTCGGAGGAATGATTGAGGTTCCTGCTGCGGCTATTGCCGCAGACCAATTCGCTCAGGTGCTAGACTTTCTTTCCATTGGCACCAATGACCTTATCCAATACACGTTAGCTATTGATCGAATCGATGATCAAGTAGATTATTTATACGATCCAATACATCCAGCGGTATTGAAACTCATCAAAATGACGATTGACGCCGGCACTGAGGCGAAGATACCCGTGGCTCTGTGTGGGGAAATGGCCGGAGACCCGCGCTACGTTCGATTGCTGCTCGGGCTTGGTTTAACCGAATTTAGTATGCAGCCGAATTCTTTGCTCGAGGTAAAGCGCAGTTTAATTCAGTGCAAACGATCAAGAGCACGTAAAATAGCTAACTCGCTATTGCGTGCCAACTCAACCGAAGAGCAGCTAAAACTGCTTAACCGCCTCAACGAAAACCACTGAGCCGTGGAGCACGCCCTATCGACACTGAGAACGACCCTCAAGCGAGCGCGCTAGCCGCGATCATCTCAGAAGGCTCGCTCATCGCGGCCAAACAAATATTAGCGGCCATGCATCCGGCCGAAATTGCTGATGCCCTTGAATCACTGCCACCTGAGAAGCGTCCAATACTGTGGGATTTGGTCGAACTCGATGTGGAAGGTGAAGTATTGCTCGAGGTTCATGATGAAGTCCGCGGCGATCTGGTTCGCGACATGGATGTCGAAGAACTGGTGGCTGCGACCGAAAATCTCGACCTTGATGATCTGGCGGATTTTGTGCAATCGCTGCCTGAGCGGCTCACCAAAGACGTTCTCCAGGGCATGCGGCGCCAGGATCGACAACGGCTGGAACAGGTTCTGTCCTACCCTGAAGACAGCGCTGGTGGTTTGATGAACGTCGACACGCTCACTGTCCGCGGCGATGTCACACTCGATGTGGTGTTACGTTATTTGAGACGTCGCGGAGCTATGCCTCGGCACACTGATCGACTATGGGTGGTGGATCGTTATGGTCGTTATCAAGGCGAGCTGCCGATACGACGCTTACTCACTCATCCAGTGAACAAACTCGTCGCCGACGTCATTACCACCAAAACAGATCCGCTGCACGTACTGGATTCTGCCACCGAAGTAGCCCGGGCCTTTGAGGATTTTGACCTCGTCTCAGCACCCGTGGTGGATGATAACCATCAACTGCTCGGTCGAATAACGGTGGACGATGTGGTGGATGTAATCCGGGAAGAAGCTGAACAATCAGTGATGAGCATGGCCGGATTGAATCAAGAGGATGATTTCTTTTCACCGGTATTTCGCAGCCTGAGAAGACGGGCTGTGTGGCTGGGTGTGAATCTACTGACCGCGCTGTTGGCCTCATGGGTGATCGCACAATTTGAATCGACGATAGATCGCGTGGTGACCTTAGCGGTACTACTCATCGTAGCACCCAGCATGGGAGGTATTGCAGGTAGTCAAACCTTAACGTTGGCGATACGTGGCCATGCGCTCGGGCAAATCAATCAGAACAACACTCGATTATTGCTACAAAAAGAATTGGCAGTGGGGCTTCTGAATGGAGTGCTCTGGGCAGTTATCGTGTGTTTGCTGACCTATTGGTGGTTTGGAGATCTGCACATCGGGCTGATTCTTGGCGCAGCGATCACTATCAATCTGGTATGCGCTGCCTACGCAGGGATTTGGATTCCTAGAATTCTACGCCAGATGGGTATAGACCCGGCACTCGCCGGTGGGGTTGCACTGACCACCATCACCGATGTCATCGGTATCGTGGCCTTTCTCGGACTTGCCAGCTGGTTTCTATAGAGCCGGATGCAGAACTGGATCCGGCTCTAAGTTTGTGTATGCATCAAATCGCTTTGCGCGGAGCACCGCACAAACGGTTTCCACCTTGGCTAGGAATCGTGGCGACTTTCTCGCTCTCTATACAGACAGTCTCACTAACAGACTGAACTTTTTCCAACAGCTCTTGAGAGTCAATATTGAACCCTTGAAACATGAAAGGCGTTTGTTCCCAAGGTATATCAAGCTCACTGACGTACATGCCGAGCTTTAGTTGCGCACTGGGAATCCAGCGCTTGCTGCGGACAATACGAGTGGTGGTGGTTTTCTGTTTAGGACGTAACAGTGAAATGACTGATTTTGCACCGATATTCATGTTTCACTCCTGCCGGGTTTTCCCGATCTTGTTTTTTGGCCCGATGCCGCTTCGCATTCGGTAAACGCACTCTACTCAAGCCACTTTTTCAATGCCAGCGAATTGCGTTGATTTTTTGCAGTAGTACCGATTCTGAATGCGACCTAAACGTAAATTGTGACGACATGCTCAAAACTATCGCAGTGCGGAAGGATAAACCAATTCTAAGTCAACAAATTGTCGAATAACCGGTTATCCACAGGTATACGGCACTTATCCACAGAGTTTGCCGAAAACTGTCCACCGGAAACACATCATATAGTGGTTGAGTTTGCACCAAACGACCAGATATAGTGGTTTGGGTCGTTGACCTGATTATTACATAGAGATTACAATTCGCCTCCGCGCTGCAACGGTACAAACCCGAGCGCCGGCGAACCACACGTGATCTACATCACGATTAGCATCTTTGGCCCAGTCATCTACACTACTACATCTAGTGTGGAGAGGCTCTCTTCGCCACAAGATGCTGTGATTGGCAGCCATTTTGCCAAGGCACTGTGAGACAAGCAGACAGGCTTTGCCGGCACACCGCGAAGTCGCACTTACATTTACGGAGATAACCCGAGACATGAGTACTGTCGACCTTCTGGCCCCTAAAAAAGCAGGTCTGGATACCAACGGCAAGAACGCGCTGACACGGATTCCATTGCAGGAAACCTCGCTAGATATATGGGATACCAAGTACCGGCTCAAAACCAAGGATGGCCAACCGGTAGATTCCACGATCAACGACACCTATGAACGAGTCGCCAAGGCTCTGGCTGAGGTGGAAAATGAATCAGATCAACAACTTTGGTACGAGCGCTTTGTGTGGGCGCTGGAACAAGGTGCCATTCCGGCTGGCCGGATTACCTCCAATGCCGGCGCCACCCAGCACAAGCCGGCAACGTCAACCATCAATTGCACTGTGTCAGGCACGATCACTGATTCGATGGATGACATATTGGCCAAGGTCCATGAAGCCGGTCTGACGCTCAAAGCGGGCTGTGGCATCGGCTATGATTTTTCAACCCTAAGACCTCGCGGGGCCTATGTATCTGGCGCAGGCGCTTATACATCCGGTCCTTTGTCGTTTATGGATATATTCGACAAAATGTGTTTTACCGTGTCTAGTGCCGGTGGTCGACGAGGCGCTCAGATGGGCACGTTTGATGTGCGCCACCCGGACGTGCTCGAATTCATCAAAGCCAAACGGGAAGATGGACGCCTTCGCCAATTCAACCTCTCTTTACTCATTACCGAAGATTTCATTCAAGCCGTTAAAGCCGACGAACCATGGCAGCTCGCTTTCCCGATTCGTCAAAAGGAATTGGATGAGGGTGACCTATCACTGGATGATCCCGATCAAATCGTCTGGCGAGATTGGCCTTCGCACCATTCGGTCGTGGTGAATGACGAAGGATTGGTTGCCTGTCGAATTTATAAAACACTACCGGCCCGTCGACTGTGGGACCTGATCATGGCTTCCACCTACGACTTTGCTGAACCGGGCTTCATCCTGATCGATAAAGTCAACGAGATGAACAACAACTGGTTCGATGAAACTATTCGTGCCACCAACCCTTGTGGTGAACAACCTTTACCGCCGTACGGTGCTTGTTTGCTGGGATCCGTGAACCTCACACGATTTGTTCTCGATCCTTTTACCGACAACGCGCGTTTTGATTGGGAGCGGTTTGAAAAGACCGTTACGATTTTCACCCGCATGCTCGACAATGTTGTCGAGATCAATGGATTGCCTTTGGGTAAGCAGCGAGATGAAATCATCAGAAAACGCCGCCACGGTATGGGTTACCTGGGATTGGGCTCAACGATGACTCTGTTGGGTATGGAATATGGCAGCGCAGAATCACTTGAATTTACCGACCAAGTCACTCGTGAACTGGCTGTTACTGGCTGGCGGGCGGCGTTGGAACTGGCCAACGAAAAAGGCCCTGCCCCCATTATGAACGAAGTGTTCACTGTCACTGGAGAAATGCTACGCAAGCGTCCAGAAATGAAAAAAAGCGGTTACCAGGTGGGCGACAAAATTCCAGGTCGAGTGCTTCACGCCCGATTCAGCCGGTACATGCAAAAAATCGGTGAGGTCGATCCTACATTAATTGATGAACTGGCCAAGGTGGGTGCTCGATTTACGCATCACAGCTCCATTGCCCCAACCGGAACCATTTCGCTGTCGTTAGCGAATAATGCCAGCAATGGCATCGAGCCCAGTTTTGCTCATCACTACTCTCGCAATGTGATCCGAGAAGGCAAGAAAACCAAAGAGAAAGTGGATGTCCACTCCTTTGAACTACTCGCTTATAAAAAACTGGTCAATGAAAACGCGATGCCTTTTTCAACCGAAGAAGACACTAAATTGCCCGATTACTTTGTGTCGGCCGATGATATTTCGCCTGAACAACACGTGGCAGTACAAGCAGCAGCACAGCGCTGGATAGATTCATCCATTTCGAAAACAGCGAATGTACCCACCGATTTTCCTTTTGAAAAGTTCAAGGACATTTATATGAATGCCTATGAACAAGATCTGAAAGGCTGCACCACATTTCGCTTTAACCCAGAGAATTTCCAAGGTGTATTGGTACAAGACAAAGATCTTGAAAACACCGAATACAGTTTTACACTGGAAGACGGATCAGTGGTTAAGGCCAAGGGTAATGAAGAAATCGAATACGACGGTGAGATGCATACCGCAGCGAATCTTTATGACGCTCTAAAAGAAGGGTATTACGGTAAGTTTTAACGGGTGTGAGAACCAATATGAAAATAGACAAAAAAATAGTGGGCTATGCCGTGAATGCCCAGGATGCCAAGGAGAATGAGGGTGCTACCACACCTGCCGTGGCAACCAAAGCCGACGTTATTCAAATGCATGAAACGCTTGAGCGGCCCGATAAGCTGATCGGATCCACTTACAAGCTGAAAGTCCCTGAGCATGTCTCAGGCCATGCGATGTACATCACGATTAACGATATCGTTTTGAATGAAGGCACAGAGCACGAGCTTAGACGGCCATTCGAGGTATTTATCAATTCTAAGAATCTCGACCACTTTCAATGGATTGTAGCGCTGACCCGCATCATGTCTGCGGTGTTCAGAAAAGGTGGTGATGTCACTTTTTTAGTCGAAGAGCTTCGCTCTGTATTTGATCCCAGAGGTGGGTATTGGAACAAAGGCAAGTATATGCCGTCGATCATCGCTGAGATTGGTGAGATTATTGAGCGTCATCTGATTGATATTGGCATGCTCAAAGCCCCTGAACTCGATGCCCATCAAAAAGCGCTGATTGAGGAAAAAAAGGCTGAGTTGGCCGGTGAGATTCCCCCCGTTGCTGCCTCTACCGTGGAGGAACCTGCCGCCGAAGAGGCCTGGATGGCGAATGCCACCCACTGCGCCAAATGCAATCAGAAAGCCGTGGTTTTACGTGACGGCTGCCAGACTTGCCTGAACTGTGGCGACTCCAAGTGTGGGTGATTGGGCAATGAAATGTAACAGCTGCCATTCAACGATGATTCGAACCAAAAGTGAAACCACGGTACGGGCATGCACGCATTGGCATGAGTGCCCAGTCTGTGGCAGTGTTCGCATGACGACCCATCAGAATGATCATCGAGAGACACTTTTGCAGCAGAACGAGTATGCTGACGGTCCTATTCAGCCAGTGCGCGGTAAGCGCGTGTATGCATGAGCGATTTACAACTCTCGACCCAACTCGTCAACGATGTCGTTAGCCTTCTGGAATCACATGACCCACAGGCCGCCGACCCGGGGATTACGTCTCAGTACCTAAGTGCCATTGTCGGATTTCTGCTCGGACAACAGACCATGTCCGATGCTCAAAAATCGGATTTACTTGACCAATTGAATGCGTTCTCTCGACACGTAATGGAAGATGTCACCAAACAACAGCAGAAAACCCCACCACCACCGCCGCCACAAGAGGCGTTCGGAATCTGGAGACCAAAAAAATGAGTTCGGCTACTGCCCGCCATATCCTGGTAGATACTGAAGATAAGTGTCAGTCCTTAATCGATGAAATAAACGCCGGTGCTGATTTTGCCGATGTGGCAAAAGCGAATTCCAGTTGCCCATCCAGTCGCGATGGTGGCAACTTGGGTACCTTTGGAAAGGGCCAAATGGTGCCTGAGTTTGAAACCGCCTGCTTTGAAGGCGAAGTTGGCGCCGTACAAGGCCCGATTAAAACTCAGTTCGGTTTTCACGTGGTTCAAGTGACTGAGCGATCGTGATCACCCATCGATAGGCAGCATCCCACCCCAATCTCGCGGTAAAAATACAGCACCTGTCCGATTAGACAGGTTTTGCACTTGAATTGGGCCCCTCCGGGAACCCACAATCAGGTATTCTAAAACTGCGCTTCGTTTGATGCGAGTCCCTATTATGCGGCATTGGATAACTAGCTTCGCCATTGTTTGCCTGTTTGGCTGCTCGGACTCGTCCACTCAGACAGACTCAGCCCTACCCAGTGACGATCCAGGTAGCAATGAAATAACATCCAATACGTATGTGAGCGTGCTGGAAACCTCATTGAGCCTGCTCCGCGGTCAGGGCTACCAATCTTTTGTCGCAACACTGCAATCGGGCGAAGCTATTTGGGGAGCACCTCGCACACAGCCCAGCGGCACTGAACTGTCCGGTAGTTGCAACAACGACGGGACCTTTAAGCGTATAGAAACCTACGATGATTCTGTCTTGGGCCCCAATCAATCTCATCGAGTTGAGTTTGAATTTAGCGATTGTGCTATCGCTAACACGCTCCTCGATGGCCCAGTGATTGTCGACACGGAAACCGAAGGTGCTGGTCAGGGCACCATCGTTCACCAGAACTATGAGATCAGCTCGGTGACTCGAACACAGAACGGCGTGCTCGAAACACTCGACGCAACATTAACGCAAACCGCTGGCGTTTTTGGCTTTCGGCAATATTATCAAGTCCTGTTTAACACCCGTCTCTACCAGATTCAAACAGGCGAAAGCACCTTCGAAATCCGTGATGCGAATTACCTGCAGAGCTTTAATCATGAACAGGACACCGATGGCAGCACAACAGCACACAGTTTCAGTGAAACGGGCTCAGCCGTGCTCCTTTTTGCAAGCCAAACGCCGCTCAGGGGCAGCCTGAATCTGAACCCTGAATTTGTCTATCTAAATGAATCGATGGATGTCACCGCTAGCTGGCGACACACCGATCATCTGGCCTCTGGAGAGCTCGAGATTACCTCTATCGATGGAAGTAAGGTACGTGTCTCACCCGAGACCGGCAACGATGAAACGGTGAACTACTTGATCACCAGCGATGGTTTCCAGACTCTGGTGGAAGATTTCTGGTTCTCTCCAGCGCAATCCTCGCAACTACCATAACGCTACCTAGTCCCATGCAATTATCCGTTCTGAAGTGCCATGGTTCTGGCAATGATTTCTTGCTCGTCAACGAGCGTGACCCCTCGCAACACCAAATCGATGAGTCCGACAGAGCTTGGATATCCCGTACCTTATGCGATCGACGAGGTTCGCTGGGTGCCGATGGCGTGCTGTTCTATCAGAACAGCAGCCAGAGTGACGTGCGTATGCGCATGTTCAATCCCGATGGCTCTGAGGCGTTGACGTGTGTCAACGGATTACGTTGTATCGCACGCTTTGGCGCTGAGGATTTGAATCGAACCGAGTTAACCATTGAAATTGGCAAAGGCTCAGTCACTGGCACACTACTAGAATCCACCACCCAAGGTGTCGTGACCACTCAAATTGATATGGGGCCATTGTCAGTAGAGACCAGGGACGTGCCCATTGTGCATGTTCATAATCCGGTGATCGATCAACCTATTCCCGAACTCAGCGACCAATTAAATTTCACCGCTTTGGCTGCGCCTAATCCTCAGCTGGTGACTTTGGTGTCCCACATCGATGAAGATACGCTAAGGCGGTTGGGCGCTATCGCCGAGTCGGCACCCGCCTGTTTACCCGATAGAGCCAACATTTCCATGGTCAAGCTACTGGGGGAGAACGAAATATTCGTTAGCACCTTTGAACGTGGCGCTGGTATCACAGGCTCGTGCGGAAGCGCCATGGCGGCCTCGGTGACAGCCATGTGTTTGCTCAGCGAGTGCGCCTTCGACACCGCTATCACGGTGTTCAATCGCAATGGGTCTGTGATTTGTCTGCCTCACCGTGCAGCGAACGCTAACTTGTCCTTAAAAATGCAGGGCAATGCCACCTACGAATACAAGGCCACTGTCACGCTAAACCGCGCTTCCGAATCCCTTGAACAGTTAAACAACAAAACCGAGATTCTGCACGAAACCCGAGCTTATGAAACCCTGTATCAACAAGCCCAAAGTGTCATTGCGACACACGGCATTAAGCTCGGTCCCGCCGCTGCAGATGCGCAAGTGGGTTGATACCAAATGACTCAGCATCTGAGCATGATCTCTTTGGTAATCGATGATTATGATCGCGCGATTGATCACTATGTGAATACCTTTGGTTTCGAACTCGTTGAAGACACCGAACTAGAACCATCGGGTAAACGCTGGGTAGTGGTAAGACCAGCTGGATCCACGGCAGCAAAGATATTATTGGCAAAGGCCAAAAACGATCGGGAAAAAGCCGCGATTGGCAATCAATCAGGCGGACGGGTGTGGTTATTTCTGGATACGGATGATTTTTGGCCTGACTATGAAAGATACCTTGCACAGGGTGTAGAGATCGCCAGAGCGCCTAGTGAAGAGTCTTACGGTATGGTTTGTGTTCTGAAAGACGGCTACGGCAATCTTTGGGATTTAGTCCAGCGCCACTGATGATTCTGAACTTTAGGCCAACTCAATATCCAATTTCACCGGCCGTGGCCGATCCTTATTAAGGTAGGCAGCCGGCTCTGATAAAGACCGACGAGTGGCTAGAAAAACCGCCATCGCAGCCAGAGTTAACCCAAAAAAATCCATGGTTGATAGCTGTTCCTGGAACATAAACCAGGCGATCAACATGGTTGTGGGTGGTGTTAAGAACGTTAGACCCGATACCCGTGTGGCACTCATTCGCCGAAGTAAATAGAACATCAACCCAAACGATCCTATTGATACCACCACTGCCATATAGAACAAGGAATACACAGCCTCGCGAGTCGCAGGTATCTCGAGCCCTTCAACAACCAAACCCATCATCGTAAAAACCAGATACGCAGTGACGCAGTGTATTAACAATACAAAACTTAATGGAATCGGTGGTTTTTGTTGCGCACGCCGAGCTAACACCTGACGGCGATCGAGCAAGGTTGCAAAACTAAGACTACAAACGGATGCTACGAGCAGAGCATAGGCCAACGCAGACCCTCCAAGTACAATCTTGTCTGCGACGACCAAACCAACGGCTGACACACCCAGCGCCACCCCCAACCATTGGATAGAGGTCACAGTCTCACCAGTAATGTGGCGCGACACAGTAGCCGTAAGCAGCGGCTGTAAAGCTGTTACAAACGCGACCATGCCGGCGCTAACACCCATCTGCATCGCAACCAGGCTCGTCGATAAATAAACCGCATGAGATAGAAATCCGACGCTAATATGTAGCCGCCACTGCTTCGCATCCAGGGATTGCCAACTGCGAAGTGCGATGACTAACAGCGCTAACAGAACGATCACTATAAGATAGCGCCAGCTTAAAAAGCTGAAGGCGCCCAAGTGATCTAAGGAGACCTTTGAAGCGATCCAACCGGAGCTCCAAAGTAAAACGAACGCGGCGCACAGCGGGCTGATCGCAACTGAATACATAGTAAATTATCCCTGAACTCAACAAGACACCGCTGTTGAGTAACTACTTTCCTAACCACGTAAAATGCTGCGAGAAGTATGGCCATAAAAAATTTTCACGCAATCACACTAAAGGGGGATTGGTCTGCACTGTCATTGCTCAAGCAAAGCGAGGCAGCCGCAGAATAAATTTCGACTATCGAACACTACTAGCGATGATTTAAGACTTTTCTGCAGTAAACTCACGCCATCCACTATACGAACTAATAGGAACTAACCATTGTGAAACTCGGAGTGTGCTACTACCCGGAGCATTGGCCTGAAACACTCTGGCCTGCACAAGCCAAACATATGAGTAGCCTGGGAATAGACGTCGTACGAATTGGTGAGTTCGCGTGGAGTCGCTTAGAACCCCAACGCCACCAATTTGAATTTCAGTGGTTAGAACGCGCTATCACTTGTTTGTCCGAGGCTGGATTGAAAGTTGTCTTAGGCACCCCCACAGCCACACCACCTCGATGGCTAATCAAAGATCACCCCGACATGCTCGCGCGGGATGAACAGGGTCAACCCAGACAGTTTGGGTCCAGGCGACACTATTGCTTCTCTTATGAGCCGTATCGCAAAGAATGTGAGCGCATCGTCAGCGCACTGGTGAAACAATTCGGTCAACACCCCGATGTCATTGCCTGGCAGATTGACAACGAATATGGTTGCCATAGCACCATTTTGAGTTACTCAGATGCGGCAACAAAGGGTTTTCGCACCTGGTGCAAACAAAGGTATTCCACTATTGAAGCTTTAAATGCGGCATGGGGTAATGTCTTTTGGAGCATGGAATACAGCGCTTTTGACGACATCGCGCTGCCTCAACAAACGGTCACTGAAGCCAACCCGTCTCATCGTATGGCCTTTTGGCGCTACTCAACCGATCAAGTGGTGGCGTTTAACCAACGACAAATCGATATTCTAAGAGCGCACACTGAAGTAGATCTGCTGCACAACTACATGGGTAATTTTGTCGAGTTCGATCACTTCTGTGTAGGAGAAAACTTGGACATCGCGAGTTGGGATAACTACCCGATCGGATTTCTCACGCGTGACGGACACGATGCCGAACAGCAGGCCTCATTTTTGCGAACTGGTGATCCGGACAGCTCATCATTCCATCATGCGCTCTACCGATGCGTTGGGCACAACCGTTTGTGGGTGATGGAACAACAGCCAGGGCCGGTGAATTGGGCACCACACAATCCTGCTCCATTGCCGGGTATGGTTCGACTCTGGGGGCTGGAAGCTTACGCTCACGGTGCCGAAGTGATGAGTTACTTTCGCTATCGACAGGCACCGTTTGCGCAAGAGCAAATGCACACAGGCTTATGCTTGCCCAACGGTGAAGAGGATCTCGGCGCTAGGGAAGTAGCGCAGCTGCATCGCGACTTAACCCTACTAACAGACAAAAAACTGCTGATCAACAGTCGCGATTTCCCATCCGCTCAAGTGGCCGTGGTATTTGATTATGCGGGTGACCAACTTCAACGTATTCAGCAGCCCTTGGGACAACACTACGACCCACTGATGTTTACCCAGCGTATTTACGCTGCCCTGCGGCAACTCGCCTTGGAAGTTGACATCGTATCTGAGCAGAGCGACCTATCCGGTTATTCACTGATAGTGCTAGCCAATTCAACGAGCCCTAAAGCCGCTTTCGTAAACCACTTGAACACATTGGATGCCACTATCGTATTGTGTGCCCGAACGGGAAGTAAAACCGATGAACTGCACATTCCCGGCGAACTGCCACCTGGCGCCTTTCAACAGCTGATCGATCTGCAAGTGGTGCGCTCCGAATCGCTACCTCAATGGCACACTGAAATCGCGCAGCACGACCACCTGGGTGAAATTTCGATCACCGATTGGCGCGAGCACTGCCGCACGGGGCTTACACCCAAAGCGCAATTTCCCGATGGCTGGGGTTTTCATTATCAGCAGAACACCGTGCATTATTTAAATGCCTGCCCAACGCAAACCAGCCTTATCCAGTTATTGGAAGCTGGATGATCCGACTGCAGATATTCAAATCTTCGAACCACAAGCCACCAGCAGACCGCAATCCATTAAATCCTTTGGATCATATTATTATAGTCTCGATTCCGAAGATATGAGTCCGGTTAATACAGTC